>JAHZMA010000104.1 GCA_022599575.1 Alphaproteobacteria bacterium
CGCTTGACCAACATGGGCGCAAAATGTCTAAATCAACGGGTAATGGCATGGTGCCTGAAGATGTGGTACAGAAATATGGTGCTGATATTTTGCGATTATGGGTGGTAAGCACCGATTATAGCGACGATATTCGCATTGGTGATGAAATCTTGAAACGCATTGTTGATAATTACAGACGGATTCGTAATTCTTTGCGTTTCATGCTAGGCAATTTGCAAGATAATATGCGCCCTACCCCTACCCCCTATCAGCAACTGCCAGAATTAGAACGCTATGTATTGCACCGTATTTCTGTGCTTGATAAGGAATTGACCCAAGCGATTGATGATTATGATTATACCAGCTACAGCCATGCGCTATATCATTTTTGCCACTTCCTTTCTTTCATCTATTTTGATATTCGCAAAGATTGCCTCTATTGCGATGCGCCCGATAGCGCAAAATACCGCGCCACAATTTACTTGCTAGATGTGTTGTTTGATTTTGTGGCGTCACGCGCTTCGGTGGTGTTATCTTTCACCGCAGAAGAAGCATGGCAGACCCGTTATGGCGAAGATGCTTCGGTATGCTTAAATGGTTTTTCTAAAATAGAGGAAAATTGGTATAATTCAGGGCTTGCCAAAAAATGGGAACGCGCACTATTATGGCGTGACGAAATTAACCGCGCCAATGAAGAGGCACGTAATCAGAAACAAATCCGCTCATCATTAGAAGCACAGCCTAATTTGATATTAAGCCAAAGCGATAATGCCATTGCCAAAGGCTTTTCAAGTGATGAATTGGCAGAAATTATGATAACCGCGCCTTTCACCCCAACATGCGCTATTGATTCTGGGGCTGATGCTGACCATCCAAATGCCAAAGCGCCCAATATTGCACAAGGCAATAAATGTGGCCGTTGCTGGCGGGTGTTGCCCGATATTAATAACGATTTATGCGAACGTTGCCATCAAGCAGAAAAACAGTTAGGATGAAATGATGATAAAAAAATTAGTAACATCTGTGTTAAATACCCCGCCACATATCCGTAGCGGTTATTGGCTGATTTTGCTATTGGTGCTAGCCGACCAACTCAGCAAATATTGGGCAACACAATTTGTGCCACCACGCGCCCATGATGG
The DNA here is from genome assembly GCA_022599575.1 of Alphaproteobacteria bacterium. Taxonomy (GTDB): domain Bacteria; phylum Pseudomonadota; class Alphaproteobacteria; order JABAAW01; family JAHZMA01; genus JAHZMA01. Next base: position 1,122 of record JAHZMA010000104.1, read on the forward strand.
TTTTGGCATTGAAATTTTACCGATTTTCAATCTGGTGTTAAGTGAAAATTACGGGGCTGGTTTCGGATTTTTAGCAGGCTATGGTGGCATTGCCAATCTGGTATTTATTGGGGTTACATGTATCATCACAGCGTTTTTATTGGCGATGATGCTGAAAACACCTTCTGATCGATTATCACTTACCGCTAACCCTGTCTTGCCAATGATGCTGGTTATCAGTGGCGCGTTGGGCAATTTAATTGATAGAATTTGGCGTGGTGCTGTGATTGATTTTCTGGATTTTCACGTCGCTAATTACCATTGGCCTGCTTTTAATTTAGCAGATAGTTTTATTAGTGTTGGTGCGCTATTATGGCTATTATGCGAATGGCGCAATAGCCGTGCCAATGGTAAAAAAGCGACATAATTATTATTTCGGACGGCGATAATCAAACGAAAATTTGAATTTGCGTCTAGAATTCTTAAATAAGATTCTAAAAATTAACGGCCAGCAGAAAATTAAAATCGCAAGCCACCATGCCCACCCCCATACCGCATGGGCTGCAAAAACGCCAATCATAAAGCCCAGCACGGGAATAACCGCCACAATCAAAGCGGCAGGAATCGCAAAAATCAGCCACCAATCTGAATAAATATAAAAGAAGCTAAAAATCGCCGCAATCGGCAATAATGCAAATGCCAGATAGGTTGCCAAAAACGAGGCAGCAATGATGAGCATATAAATCGCGCGCGCACGATTTTTCAACTGCCAGATAAATTTACGATGCCCACTCACAAAGCGAAACTCACCCGTTTCGTCTATTTCAGCATCAATAATACCTTCTTTATCCTTGTCTTTATCTTTCCACATACCTCATATTGCCCTTAATCACCGATAAAAGCAAGCATTAAAGCGATATAATATCAGCGCAAAAGATTGACAATATCACCATATTACCGATAGAATAATATTAACGGAGGGAATATGCTACAACAACAAAATATTTTAATAACAGGCGGTGCGGGCTATATTGGCTCGCATATGGCGCTTAATTTAACCGATGCTGGTATCACGCCAGTGATTATCGATAATCTTTGCACTGGCTTTGAGGCTTTATTGCCCAAAAATGCCATTTTTTACCAAGAGGATGTTGGCAATAAGCAAGCGGTGATAGATATTATCAAGAAGCACAATATCACATCTATCATTCATTTTGCAGCATCGGTGGTGGTGCCAGAATCAGTGGAAAACCCATTGAAATATTATCTTAATAATACCGCGCAAACATCCATGCTGATTCAGGCGGCGGTTGATGCGGGGGTGAAATATTTTTTATTCTCTTCAACTGCGGCGGTTTATGGCGTGCCAGCAGTGACGCAAGTTTGTGAGCAAGATAATCTTTTGCCAATCAACCCTTACGGCACGTCAAAAATGATGAGTGAAATGGTGTTACGCGATGTGAGCAATGCCCATAATTTGACTGTAGGGATTTTGCGCTATTTTAATGTGGCGGGGGCTGATGAACAATTACGCGCGGGGCAAATGAGCAAAAACGCTACCCATCTAATTAAGGTTGCCACCCAAACAGCATTAGGCAAACGCCCGCATATTGAAATTTTTGGCAGTGATTTTGAAACTGATGATGGCACAGGGGTGCGCGACTATATTCATGTTTCGGATTTAACGCAAATTCATCACCAGATTTTAGAATTGATGCAAGCAAGCGGGCAATCGCAATTGCTAAATTGTGGTTATGGGCAAGGCTATTCTGTGCGCGAAGTGCTTGATAAAATAGACGAATTAAGTGGAGGCGAATTTGGGGGTACACCGATAAAGCGTATTGAATCACCCCGCCGTGCGGGCGACCCTGCCATGCTGATTGCCAATAACAGCCACATGAAAGAAATTATTGATTTCAAACCAAATTATCAAGATTTGGGTAAAATTATTACATCCGCGCTTGCATGGGAAAAACAGCTGGATTAAAAATCTATAAATGGCTACATAAAAATGCTATAATCACATCATGCTTATTTGTAACAATATCAACCATACCACCCATCATGCCGATGGCAGTTATCACCATCTTGAGATTCCGCATCTAAAAGCAAGCCCCAACGTACCACTAATTATCGATGGTGATGATGATGATGGTAAGCAAATATTAATCAATATTCTATCAGGACTTAGTTTCGCACAAGGGGCAGATATTAAGCTGTTTTCATCATCGCCTTTCGCGCTGAGTCTTGCACATCGGCATCAAACAATCGGCTATTTTGGTGATAAAGATAATTTTAAGCCGCTATGGTCGGTGCGTGATAATCTTGATTTATTTGCTGGTGGCACATTAAATGAAATTCTATGCCGCAATTTATTTGAATTTTTTGAACTTGATTATATCACTTTTATCGATAAAGAATATGGAACATTAGATGACGAGACACAGATGGTTTTGCGCGCCATTGGCTGTTTTATTGCCGAACCACGCGCCTATTTCTTGCATTTGCCCTTTTGTGTTTTGCCAACCCATTTTCACCTTGTGCTTTGCGAATTATTAACGCAACAGCAAGATAATATTGTTGTTATCACCCATCAAAAAGGGCATTTCTTGCCACTAGAGGGCGATAAATATTCTCTTTATGATGGCAAGCTTTGGCATCAAGGTAAATTGGTGCAATCTGATACGACATATCTTGACAAGCAAACGCCCGCTTCACCAAATATAGTGCAGAAAAATTCAGATTTGGCTTTGGAAAATCTGGTAGAACAATTTCCTCTGCCAGAACATAAACAGCAAATGGTCGAGCAACATTTAGACGATTTTGCCTCAGATGATTTTGAATTAGATAGTTTTGCCCTGGATAGTTTTGCAGGGGGGTGGCAGCAACCGAATCAACCAGATGACCAGTCGAATGTGTTCGCAAAATTCCTCAGCCCAATCGATGATGATATTCCCATCAAAAAACCAGATATAGTGTCATCTGAATTGCCTCAACAAAATAATTTTTTAGAAATCAGTTTACCACAAAGTGATTCGTCAAATATTGTGGCAGAAAATAGTGACCAAATAAATGATGAGCCAAGTGATGAGCCAAGTGATGAACCAAATAATGAAATCACCTATCAGGAAAATGATACTTCGAATGACGCCATCAGCGATGAAGCCAATGATATTAATATCAATGATACTATCTTATCAGCATCTGACATACAGACTGATGAATTGGCAGATGAAGCATTGGAAATGGTTGATGTGGCACCTGAAATCTCACCCTATCACAATCCGATGCTGGAACAAGATAGTTTCCCAGAAATAGCCGAACAAGAAACTGGCGAACAGGAAACAGCGGCAATCACACAAATAAATGACGAATTGCCTCAAAAAATCATCGTGCAAGAAATCATGGAAACATTGCCACCAGAAATAATAGAGCAAGAAAAAGATGATGAATTGCCGCAGGAAACAATAGCGTCAACGACAATAACACAGCAAACAACCGAAACAATAATCACCGAAGAAACAGTAGAAATCACACAAGAGACAATAATCACCGAAGGAACAGTGGAAATCATACAAGCAGATGATGAAGCACCTATAGAGACAATAATAGAAGAGACAATAATAGAAGAGACAATATCAGAAATAGTCTTGCAAGAAACAACCGAAGCTACTATCACAGAAGAAACGGCAGAAGAAGAAACCGAAGAAGCAATATCAGAAATAGAGGCACAGCAACCAGATGAGGTGCCAGATGAGAGAATAGTAACAGAGCAGAGTGACGTTTTTCAGCACAATAAACAAAAAAAATTCGCTTATCAGCCGCTTGATGATGATGATACAGAAATCTTTCAGCCAACCCCGCTACATTTTAACCATGAGTCTTTCATTCCGCCCCATAGCGACCATCCCAATATTATCGCAAAATTTGAACAGCATTTGCATCATGTGCCCGAAATAGGGCGTGTGTTTCAGCATGAATTAGGATACCAGCAACCCGTTATCAGCGATGATTTACGATTGCGTGATGAAGAGATGAAGCATGATAAAACAATGGGTGATGATGATAATTACCCAAAATAGCGGTTAAAATCGCTCAACCCCCGAAACTGCATTCAATAATTGCTTGCTATAAGAATGGCTTGGTTTTGCCAATACATTCTTTGCCAATCCCATTTCCACGATTTTTCCTTGATACATCACTGCCACAAAATCACTCATTTTTGCCGCCACCCGTAAATCGCGAGTCATAAATATTATCGTTAAATTTAACCTTTTTTGCAAATCCAACAATAATTCTAAAATCTCTTTTTGCACCGAACTATCAAATTTTGATACAATTTCATCGGCAATCAGCAATTTAGGATGTAAAGCAAGCGCACGTGCAAGCGCAATTAATTGCCGATGCCCCGCTGAAAATTCATCAGGTTTTTTATCGGCATCAACGCGTTTAAGCCCAACCAATTCCAAGTAATCTTTGGCAATCACCCATGCTTCTTGTTCGCTTTTATTTTGTAGCACCATCAAGCCACGCCCAATAATATGCCCCACCCTATGTTTCGGATTAAGTGATGAGAATGGGTCTTGAAAAATCATTTGCGTCAAACAATGTTCGCGATAAATATCTGATTTTTTCATCTCGCCCCTATGATGCCCATCAATGAAAATATCGCCATTATCAGCATGTTCTAGCCCAACAATTAATTTTGCCAATGTGGTTTTACCTGCATCTGCCTCGCCAACAATGCTTAATATCACCCCTTTTGGTAATTGTAACTCTAAATTTGATACCGCTACTGTGTGCTGATAGGCTTTGCTAACCCCACGTAATTCCAGCATATAATGCGGTAATTTTTTATTGTTAACAGCATCATTTGGTAAATCACGACGCTCCGTCTTTAGGCTTGAAACTTTCAAACTGGGCACAGAAGCAAGCATCTGTTTGGTAACATCATGCTGCGGTTTATTGATAATCTGCTTAACAGTGCCACATTCAACCAATTTACCTTGCGCCATCACCGCAATTCTATCGGCAATATCAGCCGCTAGCGCGCAATCATGCGTGATATAAATAATGCCACAATCTGATTGTTTCTTATAGTCACATATCATCTGTAAAATATCAATTTTGCTGACAACATCAAGTGCCGTTATGGGTTCATCTGCAATCAAAATATCAGGCTGTAAAGCAATTGCCATCGCAAACATAATTTTTTGACATTGCCCACGCGTTAATTGACTCGGATAAAAATGATACAGGCTAGCGGGCGTGGCAAACCCTACTTGTTCCAGTAAATTTAAGCAATGTTCCTTTTGTTGCGTCTTGGGAATATCGGAATGAATCTGCAATATTTCTTCTAGCTGCATTCCTATTATCATCGTTGGATTCAGAGCATTTTCAGGGTTTTGAAACAGCATCGCAATATTTTTACCGCGCAATGATACCATATCATTTTCGCTTAATTCCATCAAATTGCGTCCCTTAAACACAACACTCCCCGAAGCAATCCGTTTCTTATCACGATAATCATTGGTAATCGCAGATATCAGCATGGCTTGCCCCGCATCGATTTGTCCCAGCAAACATAAAATTTCACCGCGATATAGCTGTAGCGATATATCTTGTAGCCCATCACTGCCTGCATCGGTGGCGATATTGAGATTCTGGATATTTAAAATCACATCATCTTCTTTGCGAAGGTCATCCGATTGTGCTTCTGGTTTGGTTTTTTTATTCTGCTTCATCTGTTATGCTGCCCCACACCGCTTTGTATCGCCTCAGCCATTAAATTCAAACCAAGCACCAAACTAAAAATAGCAAGACAAGGAATAGCAATATAATAACCAATCGTAAACATATATTCTTGCCCTTCACGCACCATACTGCCCCACTCTAACATCGGCGTCCCTAAATCTAAAAAACCAATCAGCGCAATCACAATAACAATATGGCTGCAACGCACCAAAAAATCGGCAAGCAAAGATTGAATGATATTGGGAAAAATCTCGCACCCAATAATATATAAAGATTTCTCGCCACGCATTTGTGCCACCAAGATAAAGTCGCGTTTCTTAATATCTTTCACCAAAGCGCGCACATGCTTAAATATTGGTGGTATCACCACCAAACCTGCCGCAACCACCAGATAAAACCTGCTTTGCCCCAAATAATAATGCGTTAGCATCAACACAGCAATAATCGGCAGTGCCAATAAAACCCAACTGATAACATTTAATAATTTATCAGCATAGCCCTTATAATAACCCGCAACCGTGCCACAAATAAGCCCGATAGCAAAAGCGATAAGGCTGGCAATCATTGTTGTTACCACCATATGGCGCGCTGCTATCAATAATCTTGATAAAATATCACGCCCCAACCAATCCGTGCCAAATATAAAAATACCACCATCACCATTGCTGCTATTCGGGCGTGCAAGGCTGATAAAACGTGCATCAGGGTGGTAAGGTGCTAAAATTTCAGCAAAAATTGCTACCAATAGCCAAAACAGCACCAATAATAGCCCTATCGTTAATAATGTTGGTTTTTTAATATTCTGCGTCACGATATTTAATCTATTTTTTTTACAATCATTCGGGCTTGAAGCCTTTTATAATATAAATCAGCTGATAATTGCATCAGCACCATTATCAGCACGCTTAACAAGATACAGGCTTGCAACACATCAACATCATCAAACAATGCCGCTTCTACCAATAATGCCCCTAACCCTTGATAATCGAAAAAGAATTCGGTGACTATCACAGCCGATAACAGCCAAGGCATCAGCACTATAAATTGCTTAACCGCTGGCATCATCGCATTACGCAAACCATGCCGTATCACAATATGGTGAAATGGTAATCCCTTCATCACCGCCGTGCGGATATAGGGGGTGTGCATCACCTGCATCACCGATTGACGTAATATGCGGGTTAAATGGCTTACCCCATATAAAAACAACACGATTATCGGTAAAATCAATGGCTGAAAACCACTCACTATCTCAGAATTAGGGGATAAAATGCCGAAATGATAGCTAAAAATTAATATACAAAAAATCGCGATAGTAAATTCGGGCATGCATGAAAATAACATCACAAAAAAACAAATCATCTTACCAAACCATGAATCTGGTCTTGCCCCTGCTAGCGCCCCTAATAACAAAGCAAAAGGCACAATCAGCAGTAAAATAATCGCTAGCAACACCATTGTTGCCTGCAAGCGCAACCATAATAAATCACTCACCGATTGTTGATAAAGCCGCGATATTCCTAACTCGCCTGACACTATCTTGCCAAGCCAAGCAATATAGCTGCTAAAGCCACCATAGCCACCATAGCCAATGCTACTATAACGCCCCAATATCCAAAAAATACAGACCGATAGCATCAATAAAATCAGCACAGATATCAGTAATTGCCGTAACATTAACACCACCAATACAGGGCTGGCCCGCTTATCATCATATGAAATTTCTTCATCATCGCTAATTTATACAATAATTTTCATTGTCAAGATAGTAAATTATTAACCATTAATACAAACCCATTATTATATATAACAATATCAATCTTCTAGCCATGCCCATGCAAGCTCGTAATAGCGCGAAGGGTGTGCCTCAACATTTTTTAACCTAACATGCGACGAGGTGAAAACCTGTGCAAAAAAGGGCTGAATCATAATATAATCATTTTGCAAATAGCTCTCTAATATTTTCATCATTTGCGCCCGCTTTTTAGGCTCGCTGATTGCCAATGCGCGATTAAGTGCTCTATCAAATTTAGGATTATTATAATGTGTTTCATTCCATGATGCGTTTGAACGATAGGCAAGGCTTAAAATCATGGTGCCAAGCGGGCGATGCGACCAATAGGTAAGTGAAAAAGCAGATTTATCCCAAATTTGCCAATATTTTTTATGTGATAAGATTTTCAAACGCAACTTTATCCCCACCAATGCCAGCTGTTCTTTAACAATTTGTGCCGCTTCTTGTTCAAACTTGCCTTGCGTATTGCCCACCGTCATTTCTAATCTGATACCGTTCGGGTAGCCCGCTTCTGCCAATAATTCTTTTGCCTTCGCAACATCACGCTTTAGATAGGGCAATTTATAATATTCAGGATGCGTAGGCGACACATGATGATTATGCCCTAACACTGCCAAATCACGATACACAAATTTTTTAATCAGTGAATTATCAACCGCTGTGATAATGGCGGCGCGCAATTTACGATTATCATAGGGGGGTTGATCTATTTGCATACGCATCACAATTGTTTGTGTGCTGGTGCTGCTTAAAACTTCGATATGAGGTGTTTTTTCAGCCACTTCAATAGCGTCAATGCCATGCTGATACAATAAATCCAACTGCCCTGATGCCATTGCTTTGATACCATTTTTAGAATTACTGCCAAAATCTAAAATATGAATCGCATCTACATAACCCTCATCACCCCAATAATCTTCGCGCTTTTCTAGCACTGCCTTGCGTCCAAGTCGATATTCTGTTAGCCGATAGGGACCACTGACTGGCATTTCAGGATGTTTTATGTCACCACCATATTCCTCGTAAAATCCTTGCGGCACAATCAGACAAGGGTAATGATAGCAATTTTCTGGAATTGATAAATCTGGCGTTGTTAAATGCATAATGAATTTATAATTATTCACCACCTCTATCTGTTTGAGTGCGCTAAACAATGATTTTGCCGATGAGCGCGACTTTTCAGCAATAAAATTTTCATAAGTATATTTGACATCATGGGCCGTGAGAGGTTTACCATCTGACCAGCTTGCCCTTCTATCAAGAGTAAACTCCCATCTGGTGAGGTTGCGATTTGGTTTCCATGATTTTGCCAAATAGGGGCGCGTCACATTATCGGTTGACGTCATGGTAAGATATTGTAGCATCAAGCGGGCAATGTTCGATTTTTCAGCCCAATCAAACAAAGCGGGGTCGGTAATTTCCAGCACTGGCATACCAAAACGTAACACACCGCCCCTTGTTGGTGTTCTTTCCGCCCAAGCAACCTGATTTGCTGACTTCGGATTAAGCCCAATTGCCGCATAAGCACTGGCGACACTCACCCCCAATAGCGCAACATTGCGTAAAAATTCGCGCCTGTTGCAATCGCCCAAATGATAGCGGTGGCATAATGGCTTTACATCGTGATGCAATGCACTTTTATCTAAATTCTGCAATAATTCATTATCAATTTGTTGCCGCTTCATCATCTATCAATCCCAGTTAAAACCAGCCATATTATTTGTAGCAAAAAACCGTAATCGCTACAATAAGATGTATCGGCTTTTTGACAATATATGCCGATATTAATATTGCCAAATTAAATTAACATAGCTTACTTCTAAATTGGGAAATTTCACTTGTCTTTGTTCATCATGCAAAATCGCATGGCGCATATAGCGGGCACCGAATCTTAAATGAAAATTGGCATTCTTATTGGGTAAAACATCCCAGCCTAGCAAAAACGACCCCTGTTGCTGTGTATCTTGATAGATAGTGTTATCATAATCGATAAACCGCATTTTATTATAATTGAGCCCCAGCCCAATAAAAGGCGCAATGCCCGATTTGATAAAAGGATTATATAAAAATTCTAACCCTTGACCAATTTGCTGATAGCGCACTTGTTTTTCATAAGCCTCTAATTTTACATCAATCGGGCGGTAAGAATATTGCATTATCAACCTTTGGCGACGCTGATGCGAAAATACCCGCACCATGCCTAAAGTAACCTCACCAATCGGTTGTCCATAGCTTGAGGGGCTTAATGATTTTTCGGTTTGCTGGGCATCATTGCCTTGTGTGAACCATGCGCTAGAAAGCCCTAATCCAAAAAACAGCCACCAATCTTTGCGTGGCGGCAAAGCCCCAGCCCCCACTTCCGTTATTTTTGCATTGGTGATTTTTTTGTAATTGACAAATAATTCCGCATATCTGGCATCAAACGCGCCTTGTTGGGCGGGCGAAAAATAATAATCACCCGCTTGCCCATAAGCATATCTGGCACCAATATCCACCTGCCCATATTTACTTAAAAAGCCATAACCCACCTGCACGGGCAAGGCAACCGTATATTTGCGACTGCCCTTACCAGCATTGGTAAAAAAACTATAATTCGGAAAAGATAAAGCCACCCCGATAAAAGGCGAATGCCCTGATTTGCCAAGTGGCAAAATATAAATATTATAGCCTGCCTCGATGCCCGGTGAAAATTTGCCCTTCATATCACCTAAATCAAAACTTCTTCTAAAAGGAATCGTAATATAAGAATCGACATGCCCATTGGCATAAAAATTACCCAATAATAATTTTCCAACCAAAAATTCTGTTTCATCAGCGGCGGTGATATCCACTATTTCATCAATCTTTAACTTTATCGTACTGCCCGTAACACCATAATAAAACTGCCCTGATGATAGGCTTTGCGCTTTAGAAGCAACGCAAAAAAAATAAATAATAAATAATGCAAAAACCCGATAGGCAATTCTTATCGTCAACAATATCATCAAATCCTTGTTTTTTTATGTTAATATTAATATAATTATAAAAAAAGTAACATAATAATTATACAATAGAAATGATAGAAGTATTTTTTCAACCGACCATATAGACCATCTTCCAGCATTGTTTTTGCAACAATGCGATAATATACCCGAAAAAACTTTTTTGGCAAAGAAAATCGGCAAACAGTGGCATAATCTATCTTACCGTCAAACCAAACATTATGCGTTAAATTTAGCAGCGATGCTTATCAAACAAGGGGTGAATAAGGGCGACCGTGTTTCCTTGCTTGCTGATAATTCGCCTGAATGGATTATTGCCGATTTAGCAATTTTATGTGCTGGCGGGGTGCCAGTGCCACATTACACCACCTATAATGCTGATAATCATCTTCATTGCTTACGTGATGCGGGCAGTGTGGTTGCGCTGGTTTCATCAGAAAAATTACTAGATGCGTTTTGGCCAGCTGCCTTAAAATCGGATATCCATACAATTTTCACCTTGCATGAAACAGCTAAAAAATCAAATGACCATCTGCAAATTATGTCGTGGCAACAAGCAATGGAACAGGTTTTATCACCTGAATCAATGTTAGAGATTAATAACAGGCTTGCCGAAATTAGCCGCGACGATTTGGCACTTCTTTCTTACACATCAGGCACCAATGGCATGCCCAAAGGGGTAATGTTACAGCATAAGGCAATCTTGCATAATTGTACAGGCGTGTTAGGCGTGTTTTTGGGCATGAAAAATTTTCGCATTGGTTCGGAACGTTTTTTATCGTTTCTGCCTTTGTCACATTGCTACGAACATACAGTCTGCGTGTTTCTTGCCACCACCATCGGGGCAGAGGTTTATTTTGCCGAAGGGATTGATAAAATCTCATCAAATATGATTGAGGTGCGCCCGACTTTGGTTACCACCGTCCCCCGTCTATGCGAGGCAATTTATACCCGTATCCAAACTGGCTTAAAAACCGCATCGCCTTTTTCAAAATATCTGTTCAAATTAGCCTTGTGGCATGGGCAACGCAAATTACCTGCCGCTAACCGTATGAATGTGCAATTCAGCCCCCTTGAAAAATTACTGCGCTACCCTGCTTATGTGATAATTAAACGCAAAATTCGTGGTCGTTTCGGTGATCGCTTGCGTGCTTTTGTTTCAGGTGGTGCGCCACTCAACAGCACAATCGGTAATTTTTTTATCGCATTAGGCGTGGATATTCTACAAGGCTATGGACTTACCGAAACATCACCTGTGGTCAGCTTTAACCGTCCTGATTGTAATGATGCAAATACGGTTGGCTTGCCGTTAGAAGGGGTTGAGGTAAAAATTGCTGATGATGGTGAAATTCTGATTCGGGGTGATTTAATCACGCAAGGCTATTGGAATGACCGCAGCACCACTAAAAAATTATTTAATAAGGAAGGTTTTTTGCATACGGGTGATATTGGTAAATTCGATGATGCAGGCAGATTGATGATTACTGACCGCAAGAAAAATCTTATTATCACATCAGGCGGTGATAATGTGGCACCGCAATATGTGGAAGGCGTTATGTTATTAAACCCTGAAATTGAGCAAATTGTTGTGGTTGGTGATAAAAAACCTGCATTAGCCGCAATCATTGTGCCTGAAGCAGTATGGCTGGAAAAATTTTTAAGCACAAATGGCATTGCCACTGATACACCACTTGCAAAATTACGCAAAAATAAAGATTTGCACAAATTTTTTACTAATCTTATCAAGCAATCAAATACACAGCTTGCCAGCTATGAACAATTACGCTTTTTTGATTTTGCCGATGAAGCTTTTACGATGGAAAACGATATGCTAACACCCAGTTTCAAAATTAAAAGACATAATGTGATTAATCATTATAAAAAACGATTGCAAGCCCTTTATAAAAAAAAGTAAAATAACAATATGATACATACGCCTCACATAGAAAAAAATTTCCCTAATGGGCTAGTTGATGGCCATGCCTATTGCTACCCACGTGCATTGGGCAAAGCCCAGCCTATGAGCTATGATATTAAACATGACCTATTATTTCAAAATTATATCAAAACATTACGCAAAAATAAGCTCAGCGGGGCGTTACTTACCCAACCATCTGTGCTAGGGCTTAACCATCATTATTTGCTAGATTGTCTGGATTACGCCCATAAAAAACATCCCGATATGTTTTTTAGAGGCATTGTCAATCTGCCATCAAATGTGCATATCAGCACCATGAAGCAAATGCAGTTGCATGGGGTTTTGGGTGTGCGCGTGAATTGGCTTAACCGTTTTCCACCTGATTTCAAATCTGCTGCATGGCGTGATTTTATGGAACATTTGCATGTGATGGGGTGGTTTTTAGAAGTGCAGATTGAAAGTAACCGTCTGATTGATATTTTAGAGGCGTTAATTGATAGTGCACCCTATTTAGTGATTGAGCATTTTTGCCTGCCTTCGCCACAAATGAACAATCGTGATGATATTTTCTTTGCACTAGAAAAACTTTCTTATACCAGAAAGCAAAAATTATCCATCCTGCTATCAGGCGCCTACCGTGTTTTTGAGCAATTAGAATTATCGGCAGAGCAATCCGCTTTGCATGCTATTCCGCTTGCCCATGCCATTAGTGATGCGATGGGCGGTGAGGAATATTGCATTTGGGGCAGCGATTGGCCATTCGGGCAATTAACGCATGAGCAAGATTATGTTCAAGCGCTGGATTGGGGCAAATCATGGCTAAAAGATGATGGTCGTAAAGGCATTCATCATCTGTTAAACAAACTATATTATTCGCGATAGCAAAAAAATAGAGAGGCGCACATAAAAAATGGACGCGAAAAATCTATCCCGCGCCCATTATTCTATCAACTATAATGCAATGGTGATTATGGTTTCCCTGCACCAAAAACACCGATATATTTTCTCGTAGAATCGATAACATCTTGCATGAAGAATGTGCCACCAATTTCTTCGGCATCTGGTCCGTAAAAGCGTGCTTCAATCTTGCCTTGCATGGTATCATCGGCGGTAATATCAGCAATGATTTCAGTGCTATCACTGGCATAATTTATCTTGCCAGTGGTAAAATTCAGCTCAGACCTATCTTTTTCTGCCGCGCAAGTAAAAGGTGAAAGTTCGGCACATGTTTCGTTGGTATATAGTTCTGCACTATTTTCGGCAAAATCAACCTTTCCCCGTGTCCGAAAAAACACTTCTTCCACATTATCCTTACCCTTTTGATAGATACCACTGCCAAATCCTTGAAAAATAACTATGCCACTATCGCTCGGCATATCTTCTATATCTGTCGCTATCCCCGCAACAGCATAACCTGATATTGTATAGGTTTCATCAGTAATCTGGTTATCATCAAGATTTTCAGCTATTTTGGTGATGCCCCAATCGCTATAAATCATATAATCACCCATAATACCTAAATTCCTGCTTACCACAAAATGACTGCTGACATTGCTATCACTATCAGCAATATCTGTTTTATGATAGCCTTCGGAAGCTGGCGCGTTTTCATCGCCCGTTTGATATTTCGCATCACCAAAATACATGGTTGCGTCTGCAATATAGCCATCATCATCAAAGGTAACGCTCATCACCGCATTATCGCTTGTGGTAATGGTGGTTGCTGGCTCAGTTACCGTTTTCGTTTGCGAATCCGCCCAAGAGGTTTGCGTTTCAATATCAGTTTCAGAACGGCTATAATCGCGCCTGCTTTCCAGCATAACGCCCGCACCACTCAAATTGAAACTGCTTTGCACGCCCGCATCGCTTGCCAACTTAAAATTATCATAAGGCAGGGTGGGAAGAACCATCACTTCAATATCGATATGGTTTGTTGCAATGGTCTCAACCGAAATATCCGATTCATAATAGCTGCCAAATGCACCATAATAATAACTCTCGCTATTATTTAGGGCGAATGTGCCGCCCAATTCCTTTGCCAAACTGCCATAGAAACGGGCATCAAGCGTACCTGATAAATCGCCCACTGTAACAGCACTGCTTATATTATTAACGCCATCACTGTAAGTTAAAGCATCATCACCAATCAGCGTAAAATTAAGCCCCGTCACATCAACATCATCACAATTGGTGCAAGCAGTATCTTTAACTTCTAGCCCTATGATAGAATCAGCAAAATCAACATTGGCGGTTACATTAAATCTAGTCGCATAGCTAGTATTTATATTGCCATAACTGCCTTTGCCACTGCCATTAAACGCAATGGCGCCTTTTGTTGGAATGGCTTGCGTTTCAATACCCGTTAGCATCATGCCATCAATCGCGTAAACATTATCGGTCGTTGCATCGCTGGCAAGGTTGGTTTTATCTAAATTCCAACTGATATAACTCATATAATCCGAAGCAAAGCCAAAAATATCGCTTGTATCAACGTCAATAAATTTGCTGGTGGTTGTGCCAGTATACACAGCATCGCCATTCTTATCGATGATACTGGTAAAATCATTTGTTGCCATATCTGCCACATAGGTTTTATCTTCCATATAAATCGTTAAATCTGAGATTGCACCATCTTCATCAAAAACTAATGAAACAGATGGCATGGTGATTCGCGCAAGATTGATATTGCGCGTTGTGTTGGTATTTTCGGTATCAGCCCAATCAGTGGTTGCACCGCCGCGCTGATATTCGGTATTATCATTAGTTTGCACAACCAAGCCTTGCACCGTAAATTCGGTGCTAACCGCACTGCCTAACGAATCAGGCAATTGGATAGAAGTGCTTTGCTGTAGCGCATCATCGGTTGCAATTTCTTCAAAAGCATTCATTGCAACCACATGATTATTGCCGATGAAAACAATATCATTATGATTGTTATTAGCATCAATAATGGCATCATCAGCATTATCGGCAATGTCATCAGCATTATCGGCAACGTCATCAGCATTATCGGCAACGTCATCATCGGCATTATCGGCAGCACCGCCAGCACCGTCTTCAACATCGTCAAAAATCGAATTATCGTTACTGTTATTGCTTGGAATAGCATTATTAGACGTGCTACTGCCAGCGCAACCATTCAATAAAATTGAAAACACACCGAACATCATCAGTGAAAAAAGTAATTGTCGCATGATATATCTCCTTCCGCAACATTTAAGAACATTCACTGTTATAGCATTGTTAATAAAAAAGTAAAGTATTTTTAATAAAAAGTTAAATAAATTTTAATATTAAATCAATATTTACTATTATGTTCGTATTTTTTATTAAATATCAGGCATTCATAAGCATATAGTGTTGTTGTGATTCGCACCATCACCACCCTTGAACATTGCAAAGGTAGTAAATAATAAAACAAATAAAATCAATAGTTTATGCAAGCAATATAGCTGGGTATTATTTTAATATTGCTTGATAAATCGCACTAAATTCTTTACATTAATGGTTGTGCTTGAAAGATGTTGAGGTTTTGTCATGCTAAACCGCTATTTAGTATTTTACGCCGCAGATTCGCCACGCGATAGGCTTGCTAACGAGATGAAAAAATTACAAGAACTTTATCCTGAACCGCATCATTTTGTTGTTAACAGCAATATGATTATGGTGAAATCGCCCTATCCGCTAGGACGCTTCATTGATTCAACCAGTTTCACCGATAATGGTTCAGTGAACGGCTTTGTGGTGCATATTCATAACATCAATGGCTGGTATACCACCAAATTATGGGATTGGTATTATAGTAAAGATTGATGAGAATAGTAAAGATTAATGAGATGCTTTATTAAGCCACAAATTTATCAACTCGCCGTTGAGGCAAATTTATCAACGCGCCGTTGAGGCTGGCTTCGCTTTCAAGCTGGCATTCAAGCGCGATATTTTACGCGATGCAGTGTTTTTGTTAATCACACCCTTCGTGACCCCACGATGCAATTCTGACATCGCTGTTTTGAAAGCCGTTTCTGCTGCCGCCTTATCATCACCAGCATTCGCTTCAATTGCTTGACGAATAAAAGAACGAATTCTGCTCACCCTTGCGGTATTTCTTGCGCTTTTTGTTAAAGTTTGACGGGCGCGTTTTTTTGCCGATTCATGAGTAGCCATTGATAGCCTTTCAAAATATAAGAATAATGATTATTAAAACGATAATTAATGCGATATTAAGCCATTTACATCACATAAGTCATCAAATATAGAAGATTCTATATAAAAGTCAAGCAATTCCACACCTATCACTATCATTTTTAATAAAAATCAGTTAAAAACTTGAAATCATGACACATAATACCTATATCAGCTAACATCAAGAGATTTTATATCATTGGGAGACAAACAATGGAAGAAACATTAGAATTCACCGCAGAAACAGGCAAATTACTCAATATTGTTGCCAATGCGCTTTATTCCGAAAAAGAAGTTTTTGTGCGCGAATTGGTATCCAACGCTTCAGACGCTTGCGATAGATTGCGTTTTGAAGCCATTTCAAAACCTGATTTATTAAAAAATCATGGCGGTTTTGCAATTTACATTTTTCCCGATGCGCCCGGCAATCAACTCACCTTCATCGATACTGGCATTGGTATGAATCGCAAAGATGTGATTGAAAATCTAGGCACAATTGCCCGTTCTGGCACTGGAAAATTTTTAGAAAAGCTTGCCAAAAGCAGTGATAAAGCTAAAAATGATGAAACAAATCGCTCCAACATGCCCGACATGATAGGGCAGTTTGGTGTTGGTTTTTATTCTGCCCTGATGGTAGCAGATAGTATTGAGCTTAAAAGCCTAAAGGCTGGCAGTAATAAAATTGTGCGCTGGTTTACCAAAGGCGATGGCAAATATACAATATCTGAACAAGGCGATAAAAAAGATTTTGGCAAAGATTTTGACCTGCCCCACCCCCTCACCTGTGGCACAATCATCACGCTTAATATGAAAAAACAAGCCGATGAATATTTAGAAAGCAGTCGGCTGAATCACATTGTCCGCACCTATGCCAACCATATCAATGTGCCAGTGATTTTGCAAAAAGATAGTGGTGGCAGTGAACAGGTGAATGATTCGGAAGCCTTATGGTTAAAGCCAAAATCAGAAATCACGCCTGAAAATTATGAAGATTTTTACCATAGCGAAACCATGCTATTTGATAAAAGCTGGGTGAATATGCACTTTCACGCTGAAGGCATGTTGGATTATTACGGCTTGTTATTCATACCATCAAAACGCCCATTTGATTTATTTTATCCTGAAAAAATATCACGCATTAAGCTTTATGTGAAACGGGTTTTTATCACCGATAATTGCGAATCGCTGATTCCTAACTGGTTGCGTTTCGTGGCAGGGGTGATTGACGCATCAGATATTGACCTTAATATCAGCCGCGAAATGATTCAATCAAGTCCCGTTTTAACCAAAATTAAGAATAATATTGTTAAGCGTGTCAGCAATGCGTTAAAATCAAAATTATCAGAAGATATCGATTCTTATCGCGACTTTTTTACTGAATTTGGCGCAGTTCTAAAAGAGGGTTTATGCGACCCGATGGAAGCACAAAAAACCGAGATTTTACCGCTGATTCTGGCCTATTCGCTTAAACAACAAAAACTAATAAGTCTGGATAATTATATTGATAATATGCAAACTGAACAGGATAATATCTATTTCCTCACTGGTGAAAATATCACCCTGATGCAACAAAGTCCGCATTTGGAAAATGCTAAAAATAAAGATTATGATGTGTTATTGCTGAACGACCCTGTTGATGAATTTTGGCCAAACCTGATTGGCACATATCGTGAGAAAAATTTCCTATCGGTGCAATCAAGCGATGATTCGGAAACAGAAGAAGAAATCAAACCGACAGAGAATATGCAAATATTGCTTGACCGTTTTACAGAATCGCTCAAAGAAAATTTGCAAAATGTTCGCTTAAGCCATCAATTGCAATCAAGCCCCGTGCGCTTGGTGGTTGGCAAAGGCAATTCACCAAGATTAGAACGTTTGATGCGGGTGCATCGCGCCGAACAAGATAATGTTAATCAGCGCATATTAGAAATCAATCCCAACCATGCGTTAATACAGGCATTGGCAGAAAAATCACAATCGCAAGAGACAATTCAAGATGTTGATGATGCCATTTATTTATTGTATGAACAAGCCCGCATGATTGATGGTGATGCGCCATCTGATATTGCCAATTTTTCACAAAAACTAAATCGGTTGATGGAAAAATCCTATCTTTAAAAATTCTAATAAAAATGCTATAATTCTATCGCTTGGTAAATTGAGTGCAAAATTATGAATTATACCCTCTCGCATCATCGTCCACAGAATCATGCTGTTTTTTCATCTTATGAAAAATTGGTGATTGCCTTGCCACGTGGCAGAATTGCCAAACAATTAGCCCCTATTTTTAAGCAGGCAGGCATCACCCCCGAAGCAGAGTTTTTTGAAAATAACAGTCGCAAACTGCGCTTTTCTGCCAATGATGGCGCGCTAGAATTATTGCAAGTGCGCGCTTTTGATGTTGCCACCTATGTGATGGGTGGGGCGGCACATATTGGTATTGTTGGCAGTGATATTCTATTAGAACATGGCAATCAAAATATCTACTCACCCGTTAATCTGGATATTGGGCATTGCCGCCTTGTATTGGCGGGCTTTCAAACTGAAACCGACCCTTTTGAACAATCACGGATTCGAATTGCCAGCAAATATCCTAATAGCACCCGCGATTATTTTGCCAAATGCGGAATGCAGGCTGAAATTATTAAACTCAACGGCGCGATAGAAATTGCCCCACATTTAGGGCTTGCCGATTATATTGTTGATTTGGTTTCAACGGGCAATACTTTGCGCGCCAATCAATTGGTGGAAATCAAAACACTGGCTGATATTTCCACCCGTCTGATTGTTAATGCGATGGCGTGGAAAACCCGCTATCAAGATATTATGCCTTGGGTCAACCGCTTTGAGGAGATTTGTCATGCCTCTTAAACTCAATAGTTCTGATAATAATTTCGACCAAAATTTTACCAATTTTTTAAATATTAAGCGCGATGAAGAAAAAAATGTTGATGATGAGGTGCGGGAAATTATCAGGCAAGTGCGCGATAAGGGCGATGAAGCGCTCAAAGATTACACCAAAAAATTTGATAATTGGAATGCCGAATCACTGAAAGTCGCCCCCGAAAAATTACAGCAATCTTATGAAACATGCAATCGGCATTATGTGCAAGCAATGCAAATGGCAGTGCAACGGGTTACAGATTTTCATCAAAAAACCTATCCCGAAGGCTTCGCCTATCAAGATGAAGAAGGTTTACGTTTAGGCATGCGCTATACCCCAATTGAACGGGTGGGGGTGTATATACCGGGCGGAAAAGCGGCTTATCTTTCTTCTGCCTATATGTCGATTGTGCCAGCGAAAGTTGCAGGGGTCAATCATATCACCGCTGTTGTACCACATATGAATGGCGAATGTAATGCAATGTTGCTAGCCACTTTGCACCATTTGGGCGTGACTGACGTTTGGGCGATTGGCGGCGCACAAGCGATTGCCGCCCTTGCCTATGGCACAGAATCTATCACAGCTGTTGATATGATTGCAGGTCCCGGTAATATTTATGTGGCAACAGCTAAAAAACAGCTTTATGGCAAGGTGGGCATTGATATGATTGCTGGCCCAAGCGAAATTTTAGTATTAAGCGATTCCACAACCAACCCTAAATGGACAGCCCTTGATTTATTGGCACAAGCCGAACATGACCCGATGGCGCAATCGGTTTTAATCAGCACCGAACAAGACCATATTGATGCGGTATTGGCTGAAATGGCGCAAATGCTGCCCACATTGTCACGGCGCGATATTATTGAAAAAAGCTGGAAAAATTACGGTGCGGTGATTAAGGTGAAAGATTGGGACGAGGCGATAATATATGTCAATAAAATCGCACCTGAACATTTGCAAATTTCATTAAAAGAAGCCTATGATTTTGCCCATCACGTCAAACATGCAGGCGCGATTTTTATTGGTAAGAATAGCTGTGGTGCGATGAGCGACTATAGTGCTGGCCCATCACATGTTTTGCCTACCAACCATAGTGCGCGTTTTGCATCGGTGCTTTCCACGCAAAATTTCCTCAAGCGCACCTCCATCTTGGAATGTTCCGAAGAAGCACTGATTCATTTAAGCGAGAATACCGCAACCCTTGCCGAAATAGAAAATTTAGACGCGCATAAGAAATCAATGGAAATTAGGCTAGAATCTTTAGGAAGCTGATAATGTCCACCATCAAAGCCATTACATTAGATGAAAAAATCATTTGCACGATTCCTGAGGTGCAAAATGAAAAACGGCAGGCATTGCACGATATTATTGCCAAAAATCACTTCATGCCCGATAATGATATTTTTGGTGACGGACCTTATGATTTGCATCTTTCCATTGTTAATGACCGCGACCTTGCTTTCACCTTAAATGACCCCGACAGCCAAGAAAAATTGGGTACGATTATTTTGCGTTTAAGCGCGTTTCGTAAAATTGTGCGCGATTATTTTCAAATCGCTGAAAGTCATTTTGGCGCAGTGAAAGCGCGGTCGATTGCCAATATAGAAACCATTGATATGGCACGGCGCGCCATTCATAATGAAGGTGCTGAGATTTTACAGCAAGCCTTACAAAGCAAAAATGTAGCGACTGATACCGATACATCACGGCTGTTATTCACTCTTATTTGTGTGTTGCATTTTAGACAAGAAAGAAGGTCATGACAATTAATTCGATATTATTTTGCTGTGATTATAACGCATCGCGCTCAGCAATGGCGGAGGGCATTATCCGCGAATGGTATGAAGGCAAATTAAAGGTTGCTTCGGCGGGTTTAAGCGATGATCAGCTGGTAAATGGTTATGCTGTCAGCGCAATGGCTGAAATGGATATTGATATTTCAAATCATCAGGCACAGCTGATTAAATCGCTGAATGATACGCCTTTTGATATTGTGGTTAGCCTTACCAAATCTTCTAATTTAGAGGCGCAAAAATTATCATGGGCAAATAATACCATCATTGAACATTGGGATATTGCTAGCCCTATCGATCATAATTTATCACGCGAACAACAGCTGGATAATTTTCGTAAAACCCGTGATATATTAATGAAGCTGATATTGGCACGCTTTCCTCTGCCACTGACTGATGACGATTCTGATTATCTGCATCACTATTTTGAACAGATGGAATAATGGCATTAATTCTTGCCAGCGCATCATCGATGCGACAAAAATTACTCGCGCAAATTGGCGTCACTCCTGACGAAATTTACCCCTGCCATATTGATGAAACGCCGCACAAAAACGAGCAACCGCGCCAATATGCAATAAGAATGGCATATGAAAAAGCCATGAAAGCAAGCGAGATGTTTGCAGAAAAAAATGCCTCTATCCTCACGGGCGATACTGTTATCACGTGTGGCAGACGCATTTTAGGAAAACCCGCTGATGAAGCGCAAGCCTATGCCTGTTTGCAATTATTATCGGGACGCGCTCATCGTTGCTATTGTGCAGTTTGTTTGATTGATAATAATGGCAAAATCAGTCGACGCATTAATCTCACCCGTATTGTGTTTAAGAATCTATCGGCCGATGAAATCACGCAATATCTTGCGAGCGGGCAATGGCAAGGGCGTGCGGGTGGCTATCATATTTATGGTATGGCACAAAAATTTATCATCAAATTAAATGGTTCTGCCAGTGCTGTTGCGGGCTTGCCGCTTTATGAGACGGCACAATTGCTACGTGGGCATAATTTATTATAATAATGAGCAGCAACAATAATAATGGCTTAATCGCTTGGTGCCAAAAAACACCATCTGGGGCAAAAATCACCATCACCGATAGCAAAAAATACGCGCTTAAATTATTCAATCACACCGAAACTGATACAAGCAAATTGAGTGGTTTACAAGGCGCGATTTATTATGGTGTGATTGAAAAGACCAACATTAACGGCACATTCATTAAAGCAGGTGAACAGAATCTTTACGCCCGTGCCAGAAAAACCGATAGAATCGGTAAAACAGAATTATGGCAAATTCAAAAATCTGGTGATCGGCATAAATTACCGCGTTGTCGCCGTCATTTTCGCCTTGAAAATTACTATTTCAGCTATCATCAACAGATGAAAAATGATGCCACTATTAATAATGAGGCTTTGCAAAAAGCACGCAAAACATTTATATCATCATACCCAACAGCCGATATATTACAATTAAAACAGACGGGCATTGCGACAGATGTTACCCAATTAAAACCCCATGCCGATTCGTTGCTTGCCCAAATAGAAACTCTCACTACAGGGCAACATCATAAGGGGTTGGTGAAACCACCGCCCTCTATGTTACAGCAAGCCCTCACCTACCCTATCACCAGCATCATTGCCAATGATAATATCAGCAAGCTTTATGTTAATCACCAGCTGAATAATTTGCTGAATAATTTACCGATAAATATTGCCATTGATGACGAAGCCGAACATATCATTGCACAGGCAGGAGCGATTTGCGCTGATGATATTATCAACACACAAAAAGCAACATTGGTTTATCAACAAACCCAAACTTGCCATCTGATTGATATTAACAGCGCACATTCCAATCAGCCACCCAAGCAACTGAATCTTGCATTACTGAAAGATTTATGGCAATTAATTTATCTTAAAAATCTGAGCGGTATTATTGTGATTGATTTTATCAGTATGAGCAATAAAAATGACCGCCAAATGTTGCATGATGCGCTGATAAAGCAGGTAAAACAATTAGCCGCATTATTGCAAAAGCCTGCCCCGATGATACATGGCTGGACACGGGCGGGATTATATGAAATAACAATCAGCGAGTAAGGCAAATATAGGTAAATCATGAATTATTTTGACAAAATAGCAACATATTTTCAGCAATTAAGCGCGCAACATCAGAAAATTGATGACATCGCCCTCTTTATCAAGCAGCGAATCACACAAGGCAGTTGCATCTTTTTCTGTGGCAATGGTGGTTCGGCGGCTGATAGCCAGCATCTGGCGGCAGAATTTATCGGGCGTTACAAAAAGGAACGCCGCGCTTTGCCCGCAATTGCGCTGACTGTTGATAGTTCCGCCCTCACCGCCATCGGCAATGATTATGGGTTTAACGATATTTTTGCACGGCAATTAAGCGGTTTAGGCAAAAAAGATGATGTGCTGATTGCTATCTCTACCAGCGGTAACAGCAAGAATGTGTTAGAAGCGATTAAGACTGCCAAGCAAATTGGCGTTACCAGCATTGGGCTTACGGGTAGTTTGGGGGGTGAAATGGCAGAAATATGCGATTATTGTATCAAAGTGCCATCAAATGAAACCAACCATATTCAAGAGATGCACATTGCTATCGGGCATTATATTTGCGGTATTTGCGATTAATATTTTAATGGACGCATATTGCCTAACGCATCAACACCGCATCTAAAAAATCGCATAGATTGTCAACCTTATGGTCAATATAGCTATCAAGCGCGCCATCATCTTCAAAATCAGTTTTCATCAGCACCGTTTTCATGCCTAATTTTGATGCAGGCACAAGATTTTTATCAATATCATCAAGCATAATCGCATGATTGGCATCACTAATATCCAGCTTCTGTACCATCATATCATAAATATGTGGCTGGGGTTTAGGAATGTAACCTGCTTGTTGAATATCAAAAATACCATCGAATAAATCGGTAATCCCGATTTGCTTTAAGGTGCTGATGGCGTGCTGATATGGGCCATTGGTGAACACAAATTTTTTACCCTCAAGCGCCTGTAATTGCTGATTTAAAAGTTTGTTTTCAGGTATCACCCCATAATCAATTTCATGGGTATATTGCAAATATTCGTCGGGGTCAATATCATATTTTTGTTGCAAGCCATGCAATGTAGTGCCATGAAAATGAAAGAGTTGCTTTTGCAAATCACGCGCTTCAGCAAACGGCAATTTCAATTTTTCAGCAATATATTGCGTCATTTTTTTATCAACCTGCTCAAACAAATTACAATCATGCGGATAAAGCGTGTTATCCAAATCAAACACCCAATATTTTATTTGCTGTAAATCGCTAATAATTGACATCAATATTGTTGCTGTTTCAGCAATGTGCCAAAACGATTATCCTGCTGAGAGGTGGTGGCAGTTTCATAAAGCAAATCAAGCATTGCCTCGTAACCTTTTTGACTTTGCGCGCCAAATAACGAGTAATCGCGTCCAAAATTATAGCAAGGAATGCCCGTTACCCCTGCATTGCTGCCATGCAATAAATCTTGTTCTATCAACCTATCCCACGCATCTTCGGTTTTATCGCTAATCACCTTATGATAATTAAAGCCAGTATAAGTTTCAATCGCTTCTTCATTATCCAGCACCCTGCCTTGCAAGATAATATGATAAAACGCGCTATCTAAAAAGCAATGTAATTGTCGCTCGCGATGCCGTAATGCCTGCAACATTCGATGTAATAATCGGGTGTTAAAAACATATTTGATATTATCAAAATTAACATCTATGCCCGAATCAATTCCAGCTTGGGTAACAACCCGCATCCATTCATTTGCCGATGCCTTATCACCAAATCGTTCTGCCATATAATCAGCCAGCGTTAATGGCTCTTCAATTTCAGCATTCAACTCATAACAACGATAATGTAATTGCGGTAATAATTTATCAGCCGATATATTGCCAACCGCCTGCAATAAATTATGCCAACCGATATAGCACCATGGGCAGGTAAAATCCAAATAAAGCGTGATATGCTCTTGATATTTACCAACAATACTCATAATGCCATCCCCTTTTTATTATCTATTGCTTGCTAATATCGCTATTATCACCCATCGCAAAATGTGTCATTTCTGATAGGGGAATTTTTGACGAATTTGCTTCTGATGGAGTTGTTTCGGATGGGGTTGCTTCGGATAAGGTTGGCTGCATTTCCAAAACTTCTTCTGGCGGACGGTTCTTTGCCGCAATTGCTTCGGCCTTATCCACTTCACGCTGTAATTCTTCATAGCGACATAGCCCTAAATCAGCAGGATTGCGTGGCACAAGATTATTATAATTCCAATGGCTACGTTCGCGAATCGCGGTAATTGTTTGTTTGGTTGTGCCAATTAAACGGCGCAACTGGGCATCGGTTAAATCAGGATAATGTTTCAAACACCATGCAATCGCCGCTGGCTTATCAGCACGTTTTGAAATAGGTGTGTAACGTGGCCCTTTATGCTGTTTAATCGGTTCGGGTAAATTGCTTTTTAATAAAATTAAATCGCGTGTTTCATCAGTTTCACATCGTTTAATTTCTTCTGCTGACAATTGTCCATTCATGATAGGATCAAGCCCTGTAATCAGCGCGGATGTTTCGCCATTGGCAATCGCCTCAATTTCTAATTCATGCATACCGCAAAATTTCCCGATTTGCTTGAACGTAAGTGAGGTGTTTTCTATTAGCCACGCCGCAGTTGCACGCGGCATTAAAGGAACTGTCATATTATTCTCCAAAAATATTCAGTGATAATGTTTTGCATGGTAACAAAACGCTATCATAAAATCCAATAGAAAAATTAAATATCATCTACTCATTCTTAAAATTACCGAAATCACCAAAATCATATGATTCTTCACTTTTATTGGCATCAGGATTGGCAGGCACAAGCAATACTGGTTCTTCAGTAACACCCTTAATTTTATAGGGTGCTTCTTCTATCAATTGTTCGATACTACTGCTCTTCTTCTCAATTTCACTGCTTCTCTTCTCAATCTCATTACTCTTTTGTTCAACAGCTTCTACTTTTGCATCAATATCATCTACTTTTGCATCAATATCATCTAGCCTTTGTTGGATAATCACGGTTGTTTGTGCAGTTTGTTCCACTGTTTCGCTGGTTTTATTGACTGATTCAGCTATTTTTTCAATCACTGCCAATGTTTCTTTATTGGTGCTAGAGGCTTGGGTTAAAGCATCAGTACCTCTGATTTGAGCAATCTCTTCATCGGTAAATGAACTGCGATATTCTGGTAAATCATCGGCAACACCAAGCAAATCATTAACTGTTGCATCTTGATTGCTTAAACGCGTATCATTCTGCAAATAAGGCAATGTGTTTTCAGCCGCAACCCGTTTCGTGCCGTTATTGGTAGAAAAAAGCAATGCCAAAGATTGTTGCCATGCCTGAAAAATACGAAGCAAGCTAGGATTATCGGAATATTCTGCAAAAAGACCGCGCTCAAGCTGATTATCCAATTCAACCGCATCGGCATTCAAGGAACGTTGAATCCCTATTTCAAATAAATTCGCCAAGCTTCTTTCATCATTACGCGGATTAATATTATTAAGCTGTATATAGCCACCACCCAACAATAAACGATAGTAAGATTGCTGCAACCGTGCAAACGCATTAGATGAATCCACCGCCGCCAAAATTTTCTTCACCTCTGCCGCAATCGTCTCAATAGAGCCAACATCATAAATTCCGATATTAGATTGCGACCATAATGCATTATTATATTGCACCAAAGCTGCTTCAAAATTCGCAAGATTTTGCTGATATTCAATCATCGCAACCCGATTGCGCGATACCAGCACCATCGCCGACGCGCGCGCATGTTCGCGGGTAAGCCCCGTTCGCAATAAAGGATAGGCATAAAACACATTGCTTAAATTCCAACCTAATTGTGAGCTGTAATTATGCCAACGCACAATATTACGCCGTGAAAACTGACTGCCGAATAAGGCAAATTGCACCGATGGAAAAAGCCGCGTAATTTCACCATAGGCGCGCTGTTCCGAAATAAATTCTATTGCATCTTCCGATACATTCTCAAATGGTGTGAAAGTCCGAAATATTGATTGGTCTAGCTGTATGCCATCATAAAAATTAACGGGTATGCCAATTTTTGTAGCCTTTAATTTATAATTCTGCCGCTGGGCAATCAGTTGATTCAAGCGTGTGCGACTCGCCTGAAAATAGCGCAAAATGGTGATAATATCGTTGCTGATACGCAATAATTGTTTTTCTTCTTCTGGAAGCAATGAATTCACCACGTTAGAGAGACGGCTATCGCGGAGTAATTTATTAATCCGTGCCTGCTGAATACGTATCTGTTCACCATAACGTGCCGCAATGATACCATTCCAATAAATATCAAGGCTTTGGTCAATCATTCGGGCTAATGTTAATGTTTCCAATAATTTTTGCTTTACATCTTCATCGGATGTGCCACGAATATGGGCATAGGCAAGCTGATAATCTAAAAATTCCCATGTTTCAGCAACGCGCACATCATATTCTTGCGCGAAATTAATCGCTTGCTTTGCCGCTTCATCATTGGCTTGTGCTAAAAAATCTGGCCAGCGGCTAAATTGCTGTGGGCTTCTATCTTTACCCTCAAACTGCTGTGCCACTTGCTGTAAGTAACTCTCATAATGGATTTTTACGCCAGCGGCTAACACATCAGAATGGCTGAGCATACCATCATCATCAATCTGCGCTGACGATGTAAAGGCAAGCCCAAACCATAGGAATAAAACCACGCAAAAGCGTTTTGTTACCATTGGTAATGGCGATAATAGCGATAATTTTTTATGTGGGAAGCAAAACATTGCTATATCCTTTGAGACTTATTGAGGCATTATTTTCCTATCATTCTCTCAATAATAAGCGAAAATTATGCCAATCAAGCTATTCCCCTATATCTGTACGATAAAAGCCCTCTTGCCAATCAATTTCGTTAATTATATTATAGGCAAGATTGCGCGCTTCTGCTAGTGTTTTTTGATTGATAGCGGTGATATTCAGCACCCTGCCACCATTGGCGTGATAATGCCCTTCAATCAGTTTTGTGCCTGCATGATAAATCACACCGTCTTTGCTGATTTTCTCTGCCTTATCTAGCCCGCGAATGATGCTACCTTTTTGATAGCTTTGCGGATAGCCCTTTGCCGCCATCACCACTGTAAGCGCAACAGAATCATCCAATTGCACTTCATCACGCAAATCACCTTGTGCCGCCTGTTCAAATAAGCTGATAATATCATTTTGCAAACGTGGCAGAATCACCTGACATTCGGGGTCGCCCATACGGATATTAATTTCAATCACTTTCGCGCCCTCAGCGGTAAGCATGATGCCGAAAAATAAAATACCGCAATAGGGCATGCCCTCTTCTTGCATCGCCTTAACAAGTGGCTGTAAAATAGTCTCATCAATCTCTTGATTCAGCGCATCTGTTTCTTGCTTGGCTGGCGAAAACGCACCCATACCGCCCGTATTTAAGCCCTTATCGCCATCATAGGCGCGTTTATAATCTTGGGCTGTGCCAAAAAATTGCGCCTTACTGCCATCGCTAATGGCGAAGTATGAGAATTCTTCGCCTGCCATAAATTCTTCAATCACTAATTTTTTACCTGCATCGCCAAATTTACCCGAAACCGCCTCATCAATCGCGGTTAAAGCGGATTCTAAATCTTCGGCAATCACCACCCCTTTGCCTGCCGCCAGCCCATCAGTTTTAATCACTATTTTGCCTTGATTGCTGGCATAGCCATTTTTATATTCATCACGCACATATTGTTTGGCTTCATCAGCATCATCAAAACAGGCAAATTTAGCAGTGGGAATGTTATATTTTTGCAATATCTGCTTCATCCAAATTTTAGAACCTTCTAATTGCGCGGCGGCTTGAGTGGGACCAAAAACAGGAATATTAACAGCGCGTATTTTATTAGCAATGCCCTTAACAAGGGGGACTTCAGGGCCTACAATCACCAAATCAATTTTTTCTTCCACGCAATAATCAGCCAGCTGTTCATATGTACCTATTGCTTGTGGCACAATCTCACCAAATTCTCCCACTGTTTTTGCCATCGCATCACAGCCACGCCCCATATGCAATTTACCTAGCAAGGGGGATTTTCTTATTTTATCTGCCAGCGCATGTTCGCGCCCACCGCCGCCTATCAGTAAAATATTGCGTTTCTTATTCTTCATCTATCATCTCGTAACGTAACAATTCATCGATATCAATGCGCCGCCTTACCAATTTTGCCGCACCATCTTTTACCATAATTTCAGGTGCAAGCGCGCGCGCATTATAGGCAGAGCCCATCACCGCACCATAGGCGCCGCAATCTTTTATCACCAGTAAATCTTCTTCACTGATAATCGGCATCTGGCGGGCTTTGGCAAACACATCACCTGTTTCGCAAATCGGCCCAACAATATCGTAAATATCAGTTTCACCGCGCTGATTATGGGCAATCGGCACGATATTATGCCATGCCTGATACAGTGTGGGGCGCATTAAATCATTCATGGCGGCATCTAAAATCGCAAATTTCTGCCCCTGACTTTGCTTAATCAAATTGATGCGGGTAAGCAACTCGCCCATATTGCCAACAATGCGACGACCCGGCTCCATATAGATTTTTTTATTGGCAAAAAATTCCTGCACCAATGCAGCATAATCAGCAATTTGCAGAATTTCTTCGCCTTTATACGCAATGCCTAGCCCGCCACCAATATCAACTGCTTCTAACGTGATGCCTTGCTGTTGAACATCATTCATGAATTCTCGCACTTTGCCGAATGCCAGCCGATAGGGTTCAAGCGATAATAATTGCGAGCCAATATGCACTGCCACCGCATGATTTTTCAGCATCGGGATTTTGCTTGCCTCTTGATAAATCTGCATCGCTTCATCAAATGACACGCCAAATTTATCGCCCTTGCGCCCCGTAGAAATTTTATCATGCGTGCCTGCATCAATATCAGGATTCACCCGCACCGCGATTTTACATGGGGTTTTTGGTGGCTGATTTTTGCAAATCTCCTTAATTTGTTGAAATTCTTGATAGGATTCAATATTGATTTGCACATCGGGGTGATGAATTGCCATTTCTAATTCTGCGCGATTTTTGCCAACGCCCGAAAAAATAATCGGCTTCATTTTTGTCTTCAGCGCACGGGTTAATTCGCCTGCCGAGACAATATCAGCCCCCGCACCTAATTGCGCCAATTCTTTCAACACGGCAAGATTGCCATTGGCTTTGACCGCATAGCAAATAGTGGCATCAAGCCCTGCAAAGCTATCGGCAAATTGTTGATAATTACCGCGCAATAAATCCGCATCATAAATATAGCATGGCGTGCCATATTGTTCGGCAATGGAACGGTACAAAGTTTCATCATGAAGTGGTTTCATATTCATTGTGTTGTCTCATCATCAATGGTCACTGGAAATTGGGTTTCTGTTTTTGCTTCCTCTTTTGCAGGATAGGTAAATAAAGGTTTGCCATCGGGGTGTTTCACATTCACCTTATTACCGCAAGCTGTTAATGCCAATATTGCTAGCAGTAAGATTATTCTTTGAATGGTTTGCTTCATGATAGACTAGCTTTTGCCTGCTTGATGGCTTCGCGCACCCGTGCGGGCGCCGTGCCACCAAATGATGTGCGCGTTTCAACTGCCCGTTTCACATCTAGCACAGCATAGACATCATCAGAAATATCACTATGGAATGTTTGCAACTCCGATAGTGACAAATCAATCAAACGGCATTGTTTTTTTTCTGCCAGTGCCACCGCTTCGCCCGTAATATGATGGGCATCGCGGAACGGAATATTTAATTTCTGCACCAGCCAATCAGCAAAATCAGTGGCTTCTGGAAAGCCCTTTTGCAAATCTTGCAACATTTTTTCAGGATAAAACACCATGCCTTCTAACATGCCTATCATGGCTTTTTGCATCAGCACTAGCGCATCATAGGCATCGAATAAAGGCGGTTTATCTTCTTGCATATCTTTGCTATAGGCAAGCGGTAATGCTTTCATCACATGGGCAAGAGTAATGAAATCGCCTAATATTCTGCCAGATTTTGCGCGCACCAATTCAGCGGCATCGGGGTTTTTCTTTTGTGGCATAATTGATGAGCCGCTAGTGAATGAATCATCGATTCGGCAATAGCCAAATTGCACCGAAGACCATAACACAAATTCTTCTGCCAACCGCGAGAAATGAGTGGCGGCAATCACCGCAACGCCTAAAAATTCCATCACAAAATCGCGTGCCGATACCGCATCAAGCGAATTTTTCATTACCCCATCAAAGCCTAATGTTTGTGCCACCATCTGCCTATCAATCGGGAATGATGTGCCTGCCAAAGCGGCCGCCCCTAATGGCGAGTGATTAACCCGCTTCCGACAATCAGCAAAACGTTCAGAATCACGGGCGAACATTTCAAAATATGCCATCAAATGATGCCCCAATGTGACGGGTTGCGCGGTTTGCAAATGGGTAAAACCCGCCATCACCGATTCAGTATGTTGTTCGGCGCGCACCAATATCACCTTCAGCAAGGTTTGATAATTTTGCTGTAATTCATCGATGGCATCGCGAATATATAATCTAAAATCAGTCGCCACTTGGTCGTTACGGCTACGTGCGGTATGTAATCTGCCTGCTGATGCACCGATTTTTTGCGTTAATGCCTGTTCGATATTCATGTGAATATCTTCTAATTGACGCGAGAATGTAAACTCACCACTTGCAATTTCTGCGGAAATTTCATTTAAGCCCGCACACATTTGCGCCGCATCTTCATCAGTAATAATGCCAGTTTCAGCCAACATCGCGCAATGGGCAAGCGAGGTTTGAATATCTTGTGCGTAAAGTTTTTTATCGACATCAATCGATACATTGATGGCATCCATCACCGCAGATGCGCCCGCACTAAAGCGTCCACCCCACATTTTATTTTTTTCAGTATCAATCTTATCATTCATGATAATTATCTTCACTTTATAACTTAATAATGGCATTATCATTGCATATTATTATGCTATGACAATGAATTATTACCAGTTTTTTAGGCAATTTTACAACCTAATTATCACATTATTTATCACTATTGCTGTGATGATGCGTAAATTTTTGCTTATTTTACCAATTATCGCGCTTTTGCAAAGTTTTGCATCAATGGCCAACGCACAAACAGAAGGTTATGATGGACGCCATCCCGTTTTTAACGGCTATCTAACCGATGATGCGCCCAAACCCGTTAATTTGCACCATTATCGCGACAATATTGTGTTTTTGGTGTTCTGGGCAACATGGTGCCAACGTTGCGTGAAGCAGTTGAAAATTATGGATAGCCTCTATAACGCTGCCGAAAATAAGAAAATTATTTTCTTACCTATCAATATCGATTTTCGTGGCGTGCAACTGGTACAAAAAGCCTATGAATCTTATGGCATTAAAAATTTGCGCCCCGTAACAGATGAATTTGGTAAATCAGTGAAATATATGAATGTATCCGTATTGCCAACCACAATTGTGCTTGATGAAAATGGCGTGACGCGCAAACGTATCATCGGGCAACGCAAATGGAATATTGACTATATCAATCGCATCATTTTGGATGTAAAAGAAAGCCAAGAAACCGAACAAACGCAAAAAATTGAAACATTCAAAGATAACCAACTCAAGCAATAATAAAAATGAAATTACCATTACCACATAACGCCAAAACTAATGAAGCATTAGTCACCACATTAACAACGCAAAGTTTTAAGCGTTTTGCCGACCGCACCGCCTTTATTTACGATAAGAATGCAGTTTCTTATCATCAATTATCCAATATGTTGATGGAAGCATCGGAACAATTATTACATAAAAACTTGTCTCATGGCGATCATTTGTTGATTTATTCACCCGACCCACAGCTGATTGCCAGCGTGTTTTTAGGCGCGTTACGGGCGAAAATTATACCGGGAATTATTCCTGTTGGCTTGAATGAACAACAACTAAATATGGTATTAAGCGAAGCAAAAGCAAAATTAATATTATGCGACCGCAATTTCGCCACGCAATTTCGTGGCATTGAAAAATATGGTACAAAATTTTTATACCGTTTGCCAACATTAGATGCCAAAACCACCAAGCAAAAGCAATATATTTGGGGTAAGAATTTTTTGGTTTTTGCAGGCGCAACTTGCGAATATCCGCATTGTCTTATTTCATCCACGCGTTTTTTGGAACCGATAGCACAAGCCGAGCGTAATCGTTTTGAACTTACCATTGATGATAAGGTTTTTTGTGCCGCAGGGCTTTCGGGTGTTGCCGCATTGGTGAATGGTTTTTTATGTCCGCTTTTATACGGCATGACCACGATTTTCGCTAATATTTGGACATCGCCACGCAAACTGACCGATATGATGCACGAATATCAGCCACGTATCATCATCGCCAATCTTTCACAATATCAGGCAATGATGAAAAATGTACCACCCAGCCTGTTGAAAGATGCCCTACGCGCCACCAATTATTGCATCGCAGTGGGCGAGGCATTAAACAAACAAACGGCAGATGAATGGCAAGAATTAACGGATTTACAGCTGATAGAACAGCCAATTTTACTCACTGGCTCGCGCCATGCCAACGATCTTGCCTATGCGGCCGCCAATGATTCATATGATAGAGATTTACTGAAACAAAACCAGCAACATTCTTTATGGCAGAAATTATTTAAGGTGTGATATAGCGTTAATCAAAAACAACTGTCGCATTTTTAATCGCGCTATTCTCAACTTCATTATCACTATATTTGGCAGTAAAATGAACGCCATCATAAGCGTAGTCAAACTTAAACACCAATTTATTGCCCGATGACGCCGCCTCATCTAACTTAGCCACATTTTCTTTTCTGCCAAATTCTGCAACATTCAAGGTTAGATCACCATTAAGATAATCAGTCAAAGCATCAGCACCAACAAATGTGCCCTCTAAATCAATAACAACAGTATTAAAACGTGCCAGTTTTTCGGTAGCATAGCTGCCACGAAAACCCCATTGCCCGCTGACAGTATCATTTCGCGAAATATTATTAATCGCGAATGTTGTCTCTTCAAACGAGCCACGCTCATCATTCTCGTCAAGCACACCATCACCATTATCTTTTAGGGTGATGAAATTGAAATAATCAATTTTTTCTTTGGAATATTCATTATCATTCACATAGCGTAATTTTTGAAATTCAGCATAGGTGAGCAACTCAGTTTCATTGCCATTTAATGTACGAAGTACGGTATCGGTAGCAGAATCATAAATTTCTAACCGCCCATAAGGCACCCGTTTCGCAGTCTTATCGCCCTCAACTTTACCACCATGCAAATTCACCGCAACATGGGTGGGCGTTTCACTGCCTGCAATACCCGCTTCTAATGTATCAGATACATTAAACTGTTTGTTTCTATCAATCGCAACACGCAAATAATAATTGCGACTCAATTCATAATTAACTGTGGCTTTGGTAAAAGCATCATCGAAAAAAACTTGGTCTTCATTCACCCGTGCCGATGCTTTAGGGAACGGATTCTTCAAATTTTTACCACCAACCCCTTGAAAATCTCGTAATTTACTTAAAAAATCACGCGCACGTTTCCGTAATTGGGGGATAGGCGGTAATTCTTGCTTCTTATAAAGCGGATTACGCTCTTTCAATAGGCGTTCTACTGGGTCGCCTAGCCTTCTGGTGGCCGCTTGTATCGCTAATTGTTCACCAGTCTTGCCAGCCTGAATCAATTTTGAGCCTAAATTGCCTAAAATAGAACTGCTGGTATTCAGCCCAACAACTTGTGTTTTTTGGCCGGTAAATCGGTTGGTAACTGTAGCAGCATGAGAATTTGCCAATAAGGCACTGGCACCTGCACCCTGTAAAGACGCACGATTGGCAGACCTATTACTGCTAACACGCGCACTTTCATAGGAACGTTGCCAATCGGGCTTATATTCCCTAGCTATCTGCGAATAACGACTGGTATTCGCACCAAAAGCACTGACAAGAGTATCAAAAACCATTTTCTACGGTACTTCCTATAATAACGGCTTCTGCCGTAACCATAATAACATTCCTATTATAGCCGAAAAAACAGCCCAATGCAAGTAAATAATGGATAAATCATCACATTAATGGGCAAGTAATTTAGCGATTTTAAAAAATTATTCCCAATCGCTTTTCTGGAAACCCGGTATCTTTGCCGAACGTTCCGAAAAATCGCCTGTAAGCGCATCTTCATGACACGCTTTACAATCGCCCATATATTGCACTTTCGGATTATCATGCACAAACCGTTTTTCATCATCAATAATTTTACGGTGCATTTTTTCATAATGGCGGTTGGTGGTAATCCGTATCGGAATGGTATTTGGATTGTAAGACCGTTCCATGCGCTTGATGATTTTATTATCCGATTTAGAAGAATCAGCGGCTTTAAGATAATCATAAATCGCCTGCAAATCTTTGCCTTTAATATCTACTTTCACCCCAAAATGATCATTAAGCCCCTTATTGGTTAAAAAATAATTCCACGACCGTGCAGGCATCCATTGCGGTTGATGCGCCATATGGCAATCACCACAGATGGCGATATAATCTTGATTATCAACCACATCAAAATCCTCATGTGCCATTATTGGCTGTGCTGGTAATATTAATAAACTAAAAAATAAGAGTGAAATTTTTAATATTCTACGCATCATAGCTCCGCTTAAAATATAACAATATAAATTGTAACTGTTAAAATGTAAATGTCAACCCATAAGCGGCTGCCATCATCATACCGCCCAACTGCCCCGGTTGAATATGTTCTGTTTCTGGTGCCTCGCTAACTGAAAGCACCATCAGCAATGTGCCAGTAATCCCCAAATAGGCATGAATATTCTTGCGATGAAACACACCTTTAGATAAATCAAATTCACTGCCCCAATAATTAATCAGACCGCTTGCGACCGTTGTTACCGCTAAAACAGTGGCGATATTGGCAAATCTTTCGTGGGTTTCGTAATCTTCTTTGCCAACAACACCACCGCCTTCAGGGTGGACAATCACCGTTGCCGCCGTAAACACAAGCGTTGAGATACCTAGCCATTTGTGAACCGCATCGCCCTTGCTTTTTTTGCGCGGTCCTAATTTTTCGGCTTCTAATTGCAAATCATCAAATTCGCTCGCTAGCCCCTGACTCACCGTGAATAAAATAGGTTGCGATGTATCAGATGGCCATATATCAGCTTGTTGGGCGATATAATCACCATCACCGCCATGATACGCCACATAATTTATATCATTGGCATTTGCCATTTTTATTGAAAATACTGCTAGCAAAAATATGAAACATGCTAAGCCAGAAAATGCTTTTTGATGATATTTTATCATGGCTATTTTACTTTCTTAAATTGATAAATTTTATAAAATTTGGTTACTTTCAAAAATCTAAAACCCATCGGAATATGCGACAAAGCGATTATCAATAGTAATTTTGATAAAAATTCATGGGCATCTTCTGCGATATCAATAAATTGGTTTGTGCTATGCGCGCCAATAAAAAATAACAGCCCTTCTTCGTTATAAGCACCATGAAACACCAAACCACTCATCAGCAAAAATGGCAATAATAGTGATAGCACAACCGATGTAAACCGCTGAAATTTATAGCCTAATTTGGCATTGCCACGTAATATTTTTATCAGTAACCGCCATGATAAAATTCGCAACCCATGATCGGTAATATCCCATAGTAAGCGGAAGCTGAAAATTGCAATCAGCGCATAGCCACTATAATAATGCAATGTTTCAATATCATTTTCACCGCTAAGATAGCTGGTAAAAAAAAGAGCCGCAATCAAAAAATGAATATGCGGACGATAGGCGCGAATAGCCTGTTTTGATAGCATCTATCATCTCCGAATTATTATCTTAATGATAATACGCTTAATAAAATAATTATCTTCGCAAAAAAATAAAATTTATTTAAATCGTATATTTTCTTAACACCTTTTGTAATTTTTTCTTAACATTATCAAGCACATGCTTATTTTCAAGCTTAAAACCAAAGGCATCTTTCACATAAAAACTAT
The DNA here is from genome assembly GCA_022599575.1 of Alphaproteobacteria bacterium. GTDB lineage: Bacteria > Pseudomonadota > Alphaproteobacteria > JABAAW01 > JAHZMA01 > JAHZMA01. The sequence goes on from JAHZMA010000104.1 coordinate 38,581, forward strand.
CTATTGCCTCTTCGCCAAAAGTTGCAATTTTAGCAACATTAATTTGGATATTATCCTCACTTAACCTATCCGCAATTTGATACAATAAGCCTTGCCGATCGCGTGCGCTCACTTCGATGACCGTGTATAAATCAGAAATATTAAGATGAAATTTTACCTCACCTTGCCTAACGATTGAGCTTTGTGCAATATTATGCCCATCGCTTCCTTTGGGTTGTTCTGCCATTTTTTGATGAAGCGCATCAATATGGGAACGATATAATTCTTTATCTCCATTCAAAATATTGCCCAAAATATCGTTAGCAAATTTTTGCAAATGTTGCGAGACGGTGCGAAAATTGGCAAATCGGCTAACAAAATACACCACAACATAATCACTGCTGATGCGAAACAAATTTGCCTGCACAATATTGCCACTGGCAAGCGCAATGATGGCCGCGCAATCGGTGAAACATCGTGGGTACCATCTTACAATAAAGCCTACCCGCAAATGCCCGCCATCGCCTTCTTTTTCCATATCGCTTTGTTCATGAAACCGCAAATGAAAATGCTGTGTATCATAGGGCGGAGTTTTTTCTTCCAATGCAAACACAATTTTCGCATGATAAATAATTTCTTCTTCGCTATAGGCTTTCAAATAATTTTCTGGCAAATGGCGGACATAATCTTCTGCCTTTATTGATTCATGTTTTAGGGCAGCCACCAAATTAGCGCGCAACAGCGCATCTTCATCATCAACATAATAACCAAACTGCGCCTGTTGCGATAGCATATCAAGGGTACGGCTATAAAGTTCATGCAACAATGTATCCTTGTGGCTATTCCAACTGACGGGCGACACAGCTTTAATATCAATCACTGTTAGCATCAATAATAATTGCAACCGTTCCTGATTTTCCACCAAATGGGCAAAATCAGCGATGGTGCGCCTATCTAATAAATCGCGCTTAAAGGCGGTATCACTCATCTCCAAATGATGGCGTACCAGCCATGAAACCATTGATGTTTCTTCCTTATCAAAACCCAAACGCGGACATAATTCTTGCGCCACCTGTTCGCCAACAATCGAATGATGCTCTTTTTGTCCTTTGCCAATATCATGCAGAAACAAAGCGCAATATAGTAATTTACGGCGATATTTTTTATCATGCGCCAAATGCGAGATAAGCGGTAATTGGCGGTGCAACCCACCAGATATTTTGACATTTTCAATTTTTGCTAAAATATTTAAGGCATGGAATGTATGGGTATCGGTGGTATAATAATGATAGCGATTAAATTGCATCTGGGCGATGATGTTACGAAAGGCAGGCACAAAAACGCCTAATAGCCCCGTATCGCTCATTCTTTTCAATGCCCATACCCCTTTTTCCCCTTGCGTTAATATTTGCAAAAAAATTTTATTAGCAGTGGCATCATCGCGATAGGCGGCCAATAAATTATGATACTGAATCATGGCGCGCAAGGCTTGCGGGTGCAAGCTAAGATTATGCTGCATGGCAACGTTAAGAATAGATAACATGGAAAGCGGATTGGTTTTAGGGGTATCTTGTTGCTTGAAGCTTAAAAACCGCCCCTGTCTGCGAAAGCCTTTTACTTCTTGATACGCGCTTTGCGGTAGCGCAAAAATTTTACGGTTATGCGATATTTCAATATCGGCGACCACTGTTCGCATCAGAAAGCCTATTTTTCGTGAATTAAAAAAATAATGCCGCATGAATCTTTCCACGCGTTTGCCGATATTATTTTCATGGACGCGATAGCCAAGCTTTTCAGCAATTTCAGGCTGGATATCTAATGTTAAAATCTCAACACCGCGCCCAGAAATCATGTGATTCAAAAAGCGAATATTCCATAAAAATTTTTCTAAATATTGATAGTCGCGATAAAGCTGTGCGCCTAATTTTTCTTGAAGCGCATTTTTTTGGTTAAGCGCGCCCAATTCAGGTTGATAGCTGCATAGCCAATATAGCATATCTAAATCGCGTAAGCCCCCGCGCCCTTCTTTAATATTCGGTTCTAGTAAATAGCGCGTATCGCCCTGTTTGGCATGTCTGGCTTCAGTTTCTTGCATTTTGCCTGCAAAAAATTTCTCACGCGGTAAATTCTTCGCCAGCCATATAAGACTATGCGTCGCAAAATCATCATATAATTGCTTATCGCCCGTAATAAAGCGCATATCTATCAGCGCAGTTGCCGCCGCAATATCATCACATATGCCCTGCATCATTTCATCATTCGTGCCGATTTTATAACCTAATTTAACATGCAAATCCCATAACACATATAAACACCTTTCCATTAAAGGCGTTACATGTGTTAAATCAGCATCTTTATGATGAATGAACAATAAATCTATATCGGAAAAAGGCGCTAACCTGCCACGCCCATAGCCACCCGTTGCCACCAGTGCAAAAGGCAAATCAGTTTCATCAGCATAAAGCGCGCGAATCAAATTATCAAAGCCTTGTGCGCGAAACATTGCCGCTTCTAGCGCATGTCGATAGTGATGATGCTGATGATTTAGCGCAAGCACATCTTTTTGTAATTGCTGATAATCGCGTGCCGCCGACTCAAGAAATGGTTGATGATTCAATGGTTGATGGTGCAATAATTGATTTTTTTGGGTCATAGAGTTTCATAAATTACAAACCGAATCGCTCCCAATGGGCGCGGTCTTCAATCGATTGTAACATGCCTGCCGATAAATCAGCCCCTAAAAATCGCAAAAGTCCTTTTTTTGGCTGATTGAAAAATTTAATGTGATATTTTTTACCATATTTTGCATAAAGCACCTCATCAAGCCCACCAATTTCATCAATTAACCCTAATTTTTTGGCAGCTGCGCCATCCCAAAATTTTCCTGAAAACAACTCATCACCAACTAATTCATCACGCGTTAATGTATCAGTGCGCCTGCTTTTAACCCAAGCGATAAAATCCTGATGAATGCTTGCCTGCAATGTTTTCAAATGCTCAATCTGCTCTTTTTGTTCTGGCATGAAGGGGTCAAGTTGATTTTTCTGCGTGCCTGATGTATATACTCTGCGCTCCACGCCAATTTTTTTAATCAAATCGGTAAAGCCAAACATACTGGCAATCACCCCAATTGAGCCAATGATAGAGGCGTGCATGGCATAGATTTTATCAGCACTTGTTGCCAACCAATAACCGCCTGATGCGGCCACATCTTCACAAAAAGCATAGACTTCTTTTTCATTTTTTTCCGCCTGCATCCGAATATAATTGCCAATCAATGCCGATTGCACTGGGGAGCCGCCCGGCGAATTAATGGCTAACACCACAAAAGGGGCTGATTTTACTGCAAAAGCCTTATCAATCGGTTCACGCAATGATTCAAGGCTAAGCGCAGCATTGCGCCCCCTGCTAGAACCACCAATCACGCCTTCCATTTTAATCACTGGAATCACTTTTTTACGAGATTTTAAGATGCCCATTTTATGTTTTTCCTATCTAAAAATAGTAATATGCTGTTTTTTTAGTATAAATAATGCTTTTTATACGCTATTGACTTGATTATCATGCGTTTCCTTTATATATAAGTAAGGTATAAATAGCAATGGGTGAGGTGGTTTATTCACGCGAAGGCATATGCCGTATTATAGGAGAAAGCGTCCCTTGCGGTTATCTTTATTAACAGTTCCAATAATTCTTTCCATGATACTATCGGCTTGCACCCCAACGGGCACACCTGGGGTTACTGGCGAAGATGCTTCAAAAAAAGCAACACGTTCCGAAATTTTAGCGGCAACGCGCACAATCGAGCTAGAACGCAGGCTTAATCTGCCCGAAGTTGCTATTGGCGACACATATGTGTTTGATAACCCAATCACATCATGGGAAGTGATTGATATTACCAATGACCGCATCACATGGGTAAGCAATCAGGGCGCGCGCATCATCACATCTAACAATCCTTTACTGCCTTCTTATGAATGGATTTCTGAAAATGATGGGCAGGGCAAAAGGCTGATATCCGATATGCAAGGTGAGCTGTTTCCACTGCAAAAAGGCAATAAATCCACTTTTCGTTCAACCGTTTCAATTGATGGACAGCCATCGCAATGGAGTTTTAAGTGGAATTGTGCCATTATCGGTGAGGTCAATATCACTGTGCCAGCTGGTAATTTCAACGCATTTCGTGTTGCTTGCGCCCGCGATGCCAGTGATACCATCACCTATTATTATGCCCCAGAATTAGGCTATTATGTGAGAATGGAAATTGGCGGCAATCGTGGCGCGATATTAAAGCAACGTAATTTATTAAGCTATAATAATGTGGCAGGTGCATCGCTACAAGCAACGCAAAGGCTATCAATCACTGATGATGATGGTTCGCAAATTAGCGATAATAACGCGCCGATATTACCTCTGCCCCTTGATGGTGTAGAACCAACCAACCTTGCACAACAAAATGCACAAGCATTGTTACAGAGAAATCAACGTACCACAACAGGTGGCAATAACCAAAATGTGTTACCGATACCGGGCTTGTTACAAGAAGTTACGCCTTCGGGCAATCTCGCTGAAACGCCATCTGCCAATATTCCTCAATTGCTAACCCCTACACCACAGCCCCAAACACAGACATTGGATAACCAAACAGCCACTTTAATTTCACCGCCTGCCAATATTCTAGCGGGTCAAACATTGGCTGTGCATTTGGCATCTTACCGCAACCGTGCCGATGCCGAACAGGGCTGGCGTATTTTGACTGGTGAAAACCCCAGTGAATTACGTGGCAAGAATTACACCATTCAGCAAGTGGATTTAGGCAATATTGGTGTATTTTTTAGATTATATGCCACCCCATTCAGCTCATTGCAAACTGCCGATAATCTATGTAAAAGACTAAAAGCAAAAGGGCTATATTGCCAAGTATCAGAAATTTAATAGGAGAGTTTTGAATGACTAACAAAAAAAATCTGCCCAGTCGGCATGTCAGTGTTGGTGCTAAAAGCGCACCGCATCGTTCTTACTATCATGCAATGGGGATGAGCGAACAAGAAATGGCGCAACCCTTTGTGGGTGTTGCCACATGCTGGAATGAAGCCGCCCCTTGTAATATTTCATTGGCGCGTCAAGCGCAATCGGTGAAGCGGGGCGTGAAAGATGCCAGTGGCACACCACGCGAATTTACCACTATTACCGTAACCGATGGTATTGCAATGGGCAATGCGGGCATGTATTCATCATTGCCTAGCCGTGAAGCGATTGCCGATTCGATTGAGCTTACCATGCGCGGCCATTGCTATGATGCGCTGGTTGGCATTGCTGGCTGTGATAAATCACTGCCCGGTATTATGATGGCAATGATACGGCTCAATACGCCTTCTATCTTCATGTATGGCGGGTCGATTCTACCGGGCAGCTATAAAGGCAAAGATGTAACGGTGCAAGATGTGTTTGAAGCGGTTGGTAGTCATGCCGCTGGTAATTTAAGTGATGAGGAATTACATGCGCTAGAATGCGTTGCCTGCCCATCGGCTGGTTCATGTGGCGGGCAATTCACCGCCAATACAATGGCATGTGTTTCTGAAGCCATCGGGCTTGCATTACCGGGTTCGGCGGGTGCACCTGCCCCTTATGAAACGCGTGATGAATATGGCTATCAAAGTGGCAAACTTATCATGAATTTGTTAGAAAAGCGTATTTTACCCCGCGATATTTGTAGCAAAGATGCGTTTATCAATGCCGCACGCATTGTGGCAGCATCGGGCGGTTCTACCAATGCGGCACTGCATCTGCCCGCAATGGCGAATGAATGCGGCATTGATTTTGACCTGCATGATGTCGCTGATATTTTCCGCGATACCCCCTATATTGCCGACTTAAAGCCTGCTGGGCGCTATGTGATGAAAGATTTATATGATATTGGTGGGGTGCCAGTGCTGATGAAAGCCATGCTAGAAGGTGGCTATTTGAATGGCGATTGCATCACTGTTACGGGCAGAACAATCGCTGAAAATTTAGAAAAAGTGGTATTTCCAACCGACCAAGACGTGATACTCCCCGTCAGCAAACCAATCTCAACCACTGGCGGTGTGGTGGGCTTAAAAGGCACATTGGCACCCGAAGGCGCGGTTGTAAAAATCGCGGGCTTAAATAATTTACGCTTCGAAGGCGTTGCCAATGTATTTGAATGCGAAGAAGATGCTTTTGAAGCCGTGCAGAAAGAAAATTATAAACAAGGCGACGTGTTGGTTATCCGCAATGAAGGCCCTAAAGGCGGACCAGGTATGCGCGAAATGCTTGCCACCACTGCCGCTATCTATGGGCAAGGCATGGGCGATAAAGTAGCCTTGATTACTGATGGCAGATTTTCGGGTGCAACGCGCGGATTTTGTATCGGGCATGTAGGGCCAGAAGCGGCAGTGGGTGGGCCAATTGCCTTAATAGAAAATGGTGATAAAATCATCATCGATGCCGCTAAAGGCACCATTGATTTAATGGTAGATGATGCCGTTTTGCAAGCGCGCAGACAAAAATGGCAACCGCGTAAAAATAATTATCAAGCAGGCGCGTTATGGAGCTATGCACAAATTGTGGGTTCAGCCGAAAAAGGCGCGGTAACGCACCCTGGCGCCAAAGCTGAAACCCATACCTATTTCACCGATATTTGAGCAGTGCAAGATTTACCCATCAGACATTTTTATTCAGGCGATAAACTCGCCATTGCGGGGCGCAAATCAGCGGGTATTTATTTTATCGAAAAAGGACTAGTAGAAATCTATGTCTATCACGGCACACAACGGGTTCATATTGCTTATGTTGGCGCAAATGAAGTGGTAGGCGAGATGGGGCTGATTGATGGCACATTGCCCAATGCCAATATTGTGGTGATTGAAGATACGATTTGTCGGTTCATGGAAAAAGCTTTATTCGAACAAAGGATTTTAACAGCCGACCCTTTCATTCGCGCCTTATTGCGTTTGCTATCACGGCGCATTAAGCGGGTGCTGAATTTAAGCGACCAGCATGGTACATATTTTCACTGATTATAGGCAAGTGATTTAAGACGATTATTATCGCGCAACCAATTATCCAAATAATCTTGTCCTTGCTGTATTTGTTGCGAGCTTAACCTTGCTTGCATCGCATCAACATCTTGCTGAGCCCGTTGATTGCCATGATGCAATGCAATCTTAAACCATACCCAAGCCAGTAAATTATCGTGTGTCACCCCGATACCATGCCGATAAAATTGACCCAGATTATATTGCGCCATCATATGCCCGTTAGAAGCAGCTTCATAAAGTAGCGCAATCACTTCTGACAAATTGCCATCAATGCCATAATACATCATGGCAAGTTGAAACCGTGCATCGGCACTGCCTAATAATGCCGCTTTTTTATAATATTCCAATGCTTCTTCATTATCTTCGGCAACGCCATAACCTAATTGATAAAATTGCGCCACACGCAACATGGAGGGTGCATGTTGCTGTATTGCTGCCTTTTTATACCAATCTAATGCTTCTTGATAGTCGCGCCTAACGCCATGCCCGTGATAATAAAGCTGACCAAGAAAATATTGTGACGGCGCATAATTTTGTGCTGCCGCGCTTTCAAATAATGTTTTTGCCTGTTGATAATCCTGTGCCACAATATCGCCAACATAATAGAGACCTGCCAGATAATATTGTCCTTTCATATTTCCCGCCCGTGCGCTTTTGGTGAATAAAGTGATTGCCCGTTCTGGGTCTTTGCCAATATAACCTTCGCCCCTATAATAGATACGCCCTAAAAGCACCTGTGCATCAGCATAATTTTTTACGCTGGCTTTTTGCAAATATTCCACTGCTAGCAAATAGCTTTTTTCAACCTGATAGCCCTCATAATGAATCAGCGCGATATAATAATTCGCCTCAACATGATTTCTATCAGCATCTTTTTGTAAATATTGTAGGGCTTTAACATCATCACGTTCTATATGTTTACCATCATAATAGAGCCTGCCCAATATATATCCCGTACCTTTAACATTTTTATCATCTAAATCTTGCCATATTTCAGGGTTATAGATTTTTATATCACCTGCTTCGTAGGCAAGCAGGTAATATTCAAAGGCTTTCTTTAAGGCAATACCACCACCTTTTCCTAAATGATACATTTTTCCTATCCAAAAATAGGCGCGTTCCTCTTTTTCTTCACCCGTAATCGCATTTCTCAAACTAAGAAACGCCAGATTATATCTTTCTTGCTGATAATATTCCAACCCCTCAATGTAATGATCAAGCGGTGTTTTTTCTACTATTGTATCTGCTTCATCTAGTACAAATAAACTGCCAATTGTTCGCATGACCCCTGATGATTCTTGTTCTGGCTTTTCTTCTACAGCTTCCGCGTCTGGTGTTTCTGTTGCATTTTCGCCTTGTGCAACTGTAGCTTCTTCGGTGGTTTGTGTATTATTCTCATCACCTAATTCTTCTTGAAACACATCATCAAACACAGCGTCAAAATTTTGCGCCCATGCCAGATGATTGCCTGATTGCTTTATCGGCAACAGGCTTTGCCATGAATAAAACATCACGCTATAAAAACTAACAATAACAATCGATAATGCCCGTAATATTGACATACCCAACCTCCTGCACATCGCAATTTATTTTTTATTGACTGCGCGTGCTCACATTCTTGTGTATTATGAAGTGATTTCTACCACTGACATCATTATACAAAATTTTACACTATTTTGCAAATTATTTTGTTTCAAGCATTTTATGCAAATGTCGTAATAATTGTGTGGCATTTTTTAATCGATGCGCTTCATCGGGCATATTCGCACGCACAATCAAGCGATGCCCGCCATCGATGCTAATTTGATGCGGCTTTGCCATCACCCATTGCAATAGAGCATCAGGATTATGAAATTGCTGATTGCGGAACGATATGGTCATCCCTTTATTGCCCACTTCTAGCTTGCTAACATTAACATGCCGACATAATAAGCGCAATTTCATCACCTGCAACAAATTGCGCGTTTCTATCGGCATATCGCCAAATCTATCGGCAAGCTCACCTGCAAATTCATCAATATCGCTTTGTGTTTGCAACCTTGCCAAACGCTGATATAGCCCCATTCGCAGTGATAAATCTTCAACATATTGTTCGGGTATCATCACCAGCATATCAAGTTTCACTTGTGGCGAGTAATCATCAGTGAAATTTTCATCTTCACCCTTCACTTTTGCAATCGCCTCACCTAGCATTTGATGATAAAGCTCAACCCCAATTTCTGATATTTTACCCGATTGCGCCTCGCCTAGTAAATTACCACCACCGCGCAAATCTAAATCGTGACTTGCCACTTGAAAGCCCGCCCCCACCGAATCTAATGATTGCATCACCTGCATCCGTTTCATGGTTTGCGTGGTAACGGCATGACGCGGTAAAATAAAATAGCAATAGCCACGTAATTTGCCACGCCCAACCCTGCCACGCAATTGATAAAGTTGCGAGAGTCCAAATTTATCGGGACGAAAAATAAAAATCGTATTGGCACGTGGAATATCCAGCCCTGATTCAACAATATTGGTGGAGAGCAACATATCTAGCCTGCCATCAACAAATTGTTGCATCATCTGTTCTAAATCATCAGCCTTCATCTGCCCATGCGCGATGCCCACACTCATATCATGGCGGATATCCTGTGCCAATTCACGCATCTGTGTTTCTAGCCGCATTAAATCACTGATACGCGGACAAACGCAAAAAATTTGTCCGCCACGTAAAATTTCGCGCTTTATCGCTTCTGCCAAAATCATCGAATCATAAGGGGTGATAAAGCTACGCACCGCCAACCTATCAACTGGTGGGGTAACAATCAGCGATAAATCACGCAAACCACTTAAAGCAAAATTAAGGCTACGCGGAATCGGCGTTGCGCTTAAGGTGAGAATATGCAAATCCGACCATTGCTTCAATTTTTCTTTTTGCTTAACACCAAAATGCTGTTCTTCATCAACAATCAGCAAGCCAGGGTGATTGAAAACAATGCTATTGCCCAACAATTGATGCGTGCCAATAACAATCTGTGCGCTGCCATCTTTTATGGCTTGTTTATTCTCTTTCGATTGTGCGCCAGTAACAAAGCGGCTTAATTGCACAATCTTTATTTCAAAATTCTTAAACCGTTCGGTAAAAAGTTGATAATGCTGACGCGCCAATAATGTAGTCGGCACAATTAAAACCACCTGTCGCCCCGATGATGCCACTTGAAACGCGGCGCGCAAGGCAATTTCGGTTTTGCCAAAGCCCGCATCGCCACATACCAGCCTATCCATCGGCACGCCTTTTTGCAAATCCGCTGTAACATCATTAATAACTTGTGATTGGTCATCTGTTTCTACAAAGGGAAAGCCAGCACAAAATTGTTCCCACAAATTTTTATCATATTCAATCACTGGCGCGGTTTTTAATTGGCGTTTGGCAGCCGTTTCTACTAACCCCCCAGCAATTTCCAACAGATGTTTCTTCATCCGTGCCTTGCGCTGTTGCCAATGATTCAACCCCAATGAATCTAATTTGACATTATCCATATCGGCACTGCCATAGCGCGTTAGCAAGTCTATATTTTCTACGGGCAAATAAAGTGCCGAGCGATTGGCGTAAATAAGATGCAGGCACTCATAGGGAATATTATTAGATTCGATAGTGGTAATGCCTTCATAGCGCGCAATGCCATGTTCGGCATGAACCACATAATCGCCCTGATTAAGCGCATTTAATTCAGTGAATATATCCGATGCTGATTTTTTCTTACGGTAATTTTTCCGCACCCTCTGCCCAAGAATATCAGCCTCACTGATGAATAAAAGCGACTCATCTTCAAATGAATTGCCTTCTAGCACCGCTAACCCCGCCGCCACTGTCGCATCATATTTATCCAGCGATACAAGCCCGATGGTGCTTAACATTTCCGACAGGCGAATCCGCGAACCTTCAGAAAAACAGCCGATAATTATCTGTTGTTTCTTTTTTACTGTTTTGGCGATTAGATTCCGCAAGATTTCAGGGAATGTGCCTTTCAAAAAATCTTGACGGTAATCAACGCCTTTGCATGCCACAAAATCATAAAAAACGGTTTGGTTTGGCAAATTTTCTTTTGCCTGCGAAAGCTGTAACAATTCAAATTCAGCCATGCGCTGCCGCAGATTATCGGCATTAAGATAAAGCATATCAGGCGGCACAGGCGCATAGGGATATTGATTTTCTTCACGCATTTTCCGTAACGCCGCATTGCTTTGTGGCATTTTACTCTTTCGTTCCTGATAATGCTCATCAATCATTTCCAGCCTTGATTGCATAGCAGGATAAAAATCATCGCCTATCACCAACATGGTATCGCTTTCAAGCCAGCCTAGCATATCAGTCAGTGGTGCATCAAAAAATAACGGCAAAGAATGTTCCTTACCCTGATAGGGTAAATCATTTTTGACTGCTTCTAACAAATATTCATCGCCCATTCTGCCGAATAATTGTAAATAATTGCGCTTGAAAATATCACCCTGCCCAACGGGCGTTTCCGAACCACTGATAAGCGTGATATGTTGCACTGTATTTTCTTTATCGGTGCGCTGATTCATCGCATCAAATTGCCGCATCATCTCAATCTGTTCATCAAAAAATTCTATCCGTATGGGCTTTGTAGCATCGGCGGGAAAAATATCAATAATATCACCGCGCACCGCATATTCACAATTTTCGCGTACCGTTACAGCACGACGATAGCCTAAATCATTTAATAATTGCAATAATTGTGTGCGGGCAATAGATTCGCCCATTTTTAAGTGATGATGCTGTAATTGTTCGGGACCTATCATTTTCTGCACAAAACCATTAACGCTTGCGATGATGATAGAAGGCTGCGCCTGTTTGATGGTTGCAAGTGCCGCCAATCTTGCAGCAATTAAATTATAATGCGGCGATACGCGGTCATATGGCAGGCAATCCCATGCGGGCAGTAGCACATAATCTTTTGCCGCTTTGAATTGCCAAAATTCCAGCTGTTGTGCCATCCGATTCATTGCCATATCATCTGATAATATCAGCAATAATTTTTGCGCTTTATTATGTTGCAACATGCGGGCAATGGCTCTGCCCATATAGCCATTTGGCACATTAAGACCGATTTTTGCATTAAGATTAAGCGCGATATTGCCATCACGATTATCAGCATTATCATCACCTACGCTATGCGCGATATTATCAGCTATATTGTTAACTGCCATGATGCCATTGATGAATTTTTTTCAACATATCTTCATGCCCCTGCGCCTTTTCTGGCAGAGATACGGGAAATTCCACGCTCAAAAAAATATCTTGTAAATCACGGTCGGGAATTTTAAGCATGGTGGTAAAATCACGCAAATTTTGTTCATCCATTATATCCAGAAAGGCATCGGCATATTGCCCGCATAATAAATCAAGCTCTCTTGTGCCCATATGCCATGCGCGATAGCGTAATTTACGCCGCATCATTTGCAAATATTCAGTCATATGTTTGTTGTTCTTCGTAATATTGCACCAGCAAAATACAAAGACCCCGTTATCACCAAGCGATAATTTCTGCCACCTGCCATCATGGCAATTTCATTAACAGCTTCTTGTAGTGATACTTTCGGCGATATAGAAACATTACATTTCTGTGCCAATACGCTTAATTCAACCGCGCTGAAACTATTTTCTTGTTCGGGGATTTCTAATGCCACCCCATATTCAATCACCTGCCCGATAATATTAAGAAAATTTGCCGCATCTTTGCTATTCAGCATCGCCACAATCACATAGGTTGGCATATCTTTCTTTCGATTTTCTGCCATGATAAAATCACGCAATGTGGTGGCACCCATCACATTATGACTGCCATCTAGCCAAACATTTTTAGGCGCGTTATGATGATGTTGAAACATTTTTTGCCATTGCTTATCAAATGGCTGTAGCCGTGCCGCCCAGCGACAATTTTGCAAACCCTTTCGCACCAAATTATCTTGTATTTCTAAAAAACCTTGTGTCTGCAACTGATAGAGTGCCGCCAAAGCACAAGCGGTATTTTGATATTGATGCGCGCCTGTTAATGAAGCGGGCAGCATTCGGTGCTTGACCTTACCTCCTAAAATATAATCCCATTCTTGCTTATCATATTCATGTTGAAAATGATAATGTTTGCCTTCAACCCATATTTTGCCTGTACCTTTATCAAAAGCTTGTTTTTCAATCACTTTGCGTGCTTCAGCTAATTGTTTCATCACAATAAGTGCCGTGTCTGCTTTAAGAATGCCCGCTTTTTCAAAGGCAATCTCAGCAATCGTATCGCCTAAATATTGCTGATGGTCTAGCGAGATTGGCGTGATAATCGTTAATGCTGGCTTGTCAATCACATTGGTGGCATCTAGCCTGCCGCCCAAACCTGTTTCTAAAATCACAATATCGGCGGGATTTTTGGCAAATGCTAAAAATGCCGCGCAGGTGGTGATTTCAAAAAATGTGATAGGCGTATCGCCATTGATTATTTCGCATTGCGTGAGATATGTTTGCAGTAATTCATCAGAAATATAAGCACCATTTAAGGTGATACGTTCATGAAAATACACCAAATGCGGTGAATTATAAATATGCACCCGTAAACCATGCGCTTGCATTAGCGCACTCAACAGCGCAGATACCGACCCCTTGCCATTGGTGCCACTAATATGCACCACTGGTGCAATATGATGATGCGGATTGCCTAATTTTTCAAGCAAAACCATCACCCTATCAAGATTGAGGTCAATGATTTTAGGATGCAATTTAAGCAAACGCTGTAAAATAATATCAGTTTGCTGTGTATCAGCCATCACAGCGGCCTATTATCAATCATCGTGACAATAATATTTAATCAGCCGCAAGTGGCAATTCAGTTTCTTCTACCACCAGCGCAACTTGTTTCTTTTTCAATATCAATGAAAATAACACGCCCAATCGTTGCTTGATTTCTTTGCGTGACACTACCATATCAATCATGCCATGTTCGGCGAGATATTCTGCGGTTTGAAAATCATCGGGCAGTTTTTCGCGCACTGTTTGTTCTATCACGCGCCTGCCCGCAAAGCCAATCATCGCCCCAGGTTCGGCAATCTGAAAATCACCTAACATCGCAAAACTAGCGGTAACACCGCCATAGGTTGGGTCAACACATAACACAATATAGGGTAAATTAGCATCATTTAATTGTTCGCAAGCGGCAACGGTACGTGGCATTTGCATTAGCGAAATAATGCCTTCTTGCATCCGCGCCCCACCCGAAGCTGGAATCGCGATTAGCGGTGCTTTTTGGGCAATCGCCAACTGCACTGCCGATACAAACCCTTGCCCAACAGCACTACCCATAGAACCACCCATAAAGCTAAAATCAATGGCAAGCACCACTGTTTCAAAACCAGATATTTTGCCATGTGCCACAACCACCGCATCATCACGCTGAATTTTATGACGGGCATCGCGCAATCGGTCGCTATAGCGTTTGGTATCACGAAATTTCAGCGGGTCAGCCATACCTGTTTCAACGGCAATTTGCTGATATTTTCCACCATCAAACAGACTTTTTAGCCTATCTTCAAGTGGCATCCGTAAATGCTTATCGCATTTAGGACACACATACTGATTGCCCGTTAAATCACGATGAAAAATCATATCACCGCAACCGTTGCATTTATGCCACAAATCTTCTTGCGATTCTTTATTTTCAGAATCGCCAACAATCGAGCTAATTTTAGGACGAATATAATTGGTTAACCAAGACATGAGTATTTTCCTCAAATATCGTTATTTTAAATATATTATAGCATGTTATTACAAAAATGCAATATCAACCCGCATCAATTGCTATCAATCGCTTGCCTCATCTGTTGTACTAGGCTCACAATTTCAGCTTTGGCTTTTGCAAAATTATTTTGCGTTAGTTTCTCAACCAATGCCGAGCCAACCACCACAGCATCAAAAAACCGCGCCGCCATTTTAGCATCATCTTTTGTTCTAATGCCAAAGCCTAATGCCACTGGTAAATCGCAATGTTTTTTTACCAACCCTGCCAGATGCGCCATAGAATTATCTTCTGCCTTTTTGGTGCCAGTAATGCCCGTAATCGCCACCGCATACACAAAGCCATTAGCGTTTTGCAAAATCTTTTGCGCGCGCTTATCATCAGTGGTGGGGGTAATCATCCGAATGAAATCAATATTTTTCTTCGTGGCGGGGTCGCATAATTCAACATCTTCTTCGGGCGGCAAATCCACAATGATTAAACCATCAACGCCTGCTTCAAGCGCATCATCTAAAAACCTATCCACACCATAATCATAAATTGGATTATAATAGCCCATCAGAATGATTGGCGTTTCATTGTTTTGCAGACGAAATTTTTTTACCAATGAAAGCACATCAATCAATGTGGTGCCCGCTTGCAAGGCGCGTATCCCTGCCTGTTGAATGATAGGCCCGTCAGCCATCGGGTCAGAAAATGGCATACCAAGTTCGATAATATCAGCACCCGCTGTTACCAAATCGGGCAATAATTGCGCTGATGATTCGATGTTAGGGTCGCCTGCCATGATAAACGGAATTAATGCTTTACGATTTTTTGCTTTCAATTCAGTGAATTTATCAGTGATGCGTGTCATGGCGCCACCTTATTTTCTTCGCCATCATTCATATCCTCACCAATTGCTTGTGCCACTGTGAAAATATCCTTATCGCCACGTCCGCATAGATTAATCAGTATAATATCAGTTTTGGGCTTGTTGCCTGCGATTTTTGCCGCATAAGCAAGCGCATGTGATGGTTCTAATGCTGGTAAAATGCCTTCTAGTTTTGCCAATGTTTGAAAGGCTTGCAATGCTTCATCATCATTAATCGGATGATATTGTACCCGTCCAGAATCTTTCAAAAACGCATGTTCTGGCCCTACGCCCGGATAATCAAGCCCTGCCGAAATAGAGTGCGCCTCTTCAATCTGCCCTGCCTCATCTTGCAATAAATAAGTTCGCATACCATGCAACACACCTGCCCTGCCCGCATTCATTGATGCGGCAGTCTTGCCACTATGTGCGCCTTTGCCGCCCGCTTCAACCCCGATAATCTCAACCGATTCATCATTTAAGAAGGGATAAAACAGCCCGATGGCATTTGAGCCACCGCCAATAGCCGCGATGACACTATCAGGCAATCTACCTTCCGCTTGCTGTAATTGTTCTTTGGCCTCATTGCCAATCACCCGTTGAAAATCGCGCACCATTTCAGGATAAGGATGCGGGCCTGCCGCCGTGCCTATTAAATAAAATGTATCATCAACATTGCTGACCCAATCGCGCAACGCTTCATTCATCGCATCTTTTAGCGATGCTGAGCCCGACATAACCGAACGGATTTCAGCACCCAATAATTTCATACGAAACACATTTGGCTTTTGCCGTTCAATATCTTTTTGCCCCATATAAATCACGCAAGGCAAGCCAAACAAGGCACATACAGTTGCCGTTGCCACCCCATGCTGACCCGCGCCTGTTTCGGCAATAATCCGCGGTTTTTTCATGCGCCGTGCCAGTAATATCTGCCCCATGCAATTATTGATTTTATGGGCGCCTGTATGGTTCAGCTCGTCACGCTTGAGGTAAATTTTAGCGCCACCCCAATGTTGCGTTAACCGTTCGGCATAATAAAGTGGTGATGGGCGACCCACATAATTTTTGAGATAATAGCCTAATTCCTGCCAAAAACCTTCATCATCACGCGCAATATGCCATTGCTTCTCTAACTCTAAAATCAGAGGCATGAGGGTTTCGGCAACAAATCTGCCACCATAATCGCCGAAGCGTCCGTTTTCATCTGGATATTTGTCGTAACAATTTTGTGTCATTTTAATCACTGATTCCTTTCCACTCTTTTTGAATACACGCAAACCATGATAAAAAGCAAGTATTTCTGCCATAGAAATACCAGATAATCATCTTGCACTAAAACGCTTGGCATGTTAACATAAAATTCTGTAATAACAATGGAGATAAAAGATGAATTTTTTACGGCAATTTGCAAGATTTTGGGGTGGCTTTTTTTTCCTGCTTGCCATTTTCTTTATGCTGGTAACGCTCATTTTTCTATTCACTGGCAGAATCGCGCAACCAATTGGGCTATCATGGTATCAAAGCGCTCCCTTTAGCCTGAATCAAACGCAAGTGATTACGCAACGTTATTTTTTCCCCGCCATTTGGGATTATATGTTTGTGCCAATCTTAAAAATGTCGGGTTGGAAAGGCTTGCCCGCACTCACCATTCTGTGTTTCGTTATTGGCACTGTATTACGCAACGTGCCTAGCCGTAAAAAATCATTTCGTGGCTCGTTTAAATAAGCGTTAATCATCGTCTTATCTATTTTTGGCATATAAAAGCCATAAAAAAACATAATAACGGCATATCTATTTGCTTGCTTATCATCTATAATTTATCTATATTCTCGATAATTTTTAATCATCAACCGATATAGGAGGCATGAACAGTGAATAGCAACAATTCTGAAAATTATTATGATGTGCTGATTGTAGGCGCTGGTCCATGCGGTATTTTTGCTGTATTCGAATTGGGGTTATTGGGCTTAACCGCTTGTTTGGTAGATGCACTTGATAAAAAAGGCGGGCAATGTGCCGAGCTTTACCCTGAAAAACCAATTTACGATATACCGGGCTATCCCACCGTTAATGGTGGCGAGATTGTTGATAAATTGCTAGAACAAGCCGCCCCGTTCGACCCTGTTTATTACCTTTCCGAACGCGTTGATGAATTGCATGAAGATAGCAATGGCATATTTACCACCATCACCGATCAAGGCAGAAAAATAACATCACGGGCGATTTTCATTGCCGCTGGTGCAGGCTGTTTCACGCCGCGCCGTCCGAAAATAGAATCGCTTGAAGATTACGAGGGTAAATCAGTTTTTTATGCGGTGCGTAACCGCGAAACATTCAAAGACAGCAATTTGGTGATTGTTGGCGGTGGCGATAGTGCGCTTGATTGGGCGCTAGATTTGGTTGATTATTGCAACAAGCTTACCTTAATTCATCGTAGTGATAAATTCCGCGCCGCGCCGCATTCGGTTTCATCAATGCAAAAATTGGTAAAACAAGGCAAAATGGATTGTTTTGTTGGCAATATCACCGCGCTTCATGGCGAAAATGGTGTGCTTAATGGCGTGACTGCCAGCACCAAAACTGGCGATATTCCCCTGCCCGACATCAATAAATTATTATTATTTTTCGGCTTAAATATCGAATTGGGTAAACTTGCTGATTGGGGCATCGAATTGCATGATGGTAAATTAATCAAAGTCAATACCGAAGATTTTGCCACCTCACGGCGGGGCATTTTTGCCATTGGCGATATTAACCATTATCCGGGCAAATTAAAATTGATATTATCAGGCTTTCATGAAGCGGCATTGGCAGCGCAATCTGCCTTCAAAATTGCCCGCCCCGATGAAAAACTGATTTTTCGTTACACAACATCCTCAACAGATTTACAAAAAAAATTAGGTGTCAAATAATTTAGGAGAACATGATGGACCTTACAATCAATGCAACCGATGCTAAAGGAAAGTTACATACCATCAAAGGCTATGAAAATAGCTCGGTGATGGAAAATTTACGCGAAGCAGGCCTTGTAGAAGGCGTTTGTGGCGGGGTTTGCTCGTGCGCCACATGCCATGTTGCGGTGCATAATGATTGGGTGGCCAAAACTGGCACACGCAATGAAGAAGAAGAAATGCTATTGGAAGAATTGCCAGAAATGCAAGAAACATCACGGCTGAGTTGCCAGATTGAATTTACTGCCGCATTAGACGGGTTGGAAGTAACGATTTTGGAGGAATGATGCGCTATTTACCGATTAGTCTTAATCTGGATAAAAAACAGGTTTTATTTGCAGGTGGCGACAAAGATGCTTCGGCAAAAGTGCGCTTGCTTGCCAAAACCAAAGCGTATATTACTGTGCTTGCACCTAGCCTAAATGCCGATTTGCAACATTATCATCAGCAGGGCAGAATCACATGGCATGAAGCCAGTATTAACACCGAAAATTTGATGCCTCTCTTGCAAGATTGCACCCTATTCTATGCCGCAACGGGCGATAAAAAATTGGATGCTGAATTGGCACGATGCGCGCAATCACATGCCAAACTTATCAATGCGGTTGACCAACAACAATGCAGCGATTTTATCACCCCTGCTTTGGTGAATCATTCCCCGCTTACCATTGCCATTAGCACTGAAGGGGCAGCGCCCGTATTAGCACGCATCTTAAAAGCAAAGATTGAATCTTTATTGCCCAAACATATCGGGCGTTTGGCAAAATTAGCGGGTAATTTACGTCCAGCGGTTGATACGCATTTGCAACATGGGCAGAAGCGACATTTTTGGCAATGGTTCTTTACGCAAAATATTCATCATGGTAAAACCGCGCCTGTAAATGCTGAAAAATTATTGCAAGATTTTAAGCAATCGGCCAACACAAAAGGGGGGTTCTATTATCTACCATTAGAAAATATTGCTGATAAAAATGCGCTGGCAAAATTGCGCGATGCCGATAAAATCTACTATCATGATGATGATACCAATCCGCATCCAGATTTGCCTGAATTAATCGATATGGCACGGCGCGAGGCTGAATTTTTCCCTCATCAATTGCCCTGTATCGATGCTATAAAACAAGTCCAAAAACATGGGCATCGCTTGTTGGTGCTTGCCCCTTATAAGCATTTAGTGCATTTGATGAATTTAAGCGAACAAGCCAAATTACCGCTTCATTATCAGGGTAAAAACACACAATTCACCCTCACCATCAATGATGAGGCGCAATTACAATTACTGAATTGGACGATGCTAAAAACAAGCAATCATATGGTGGAAATCCATTTACCACGACATTTATTTCCGCAATTACAGGCAAAGTTATTGCAATATGATATTAACATACCGCTTTATATTATTGCCGATAATCAATTATCAGCCAGTAAAAGCGTCACCTGCCACCATGCGCCAGCAAACGCGCAAGCTATTTTATTGGATTGCACCCAAAATCAGCATCAGCAATCACATCATGCGTCAAAATTTTCTCAGGAGTTTGCCCATGCCCAAAATTGTCGCTAAATTCAAACTTTATAATGCCAATGATTTGCGGTCGGGGTTGGTGGTATTTCTCACCAAAAATCTAACATGGTCAACAAATTTTGCCGATGCGTTGATTATCAGCGATGATGAGGCGCTGGCACAAAAATGCGAAACAGAGGGCGCGCGCGCTGTTGATGCCAACGAAATTGTTGCTCCCTATTGGATACCAACCATTGATGGAACGCTTGAAGGCATGCATATGCGCGAAAAAATGCGCGTGCTAGGGCCAACCGTTAAAAGCGATGTTATAAAAGGATAAGACTATGTATCGTTATGATGAATTTGACCATGATTTTGTGCAAGCACGCGTTAAGGAATTTTCGGCACAGGTAGAGCGCCGTTTGGCAGGAAAATTAACCGAAGATGAATTTAAGCCACTGCGTCTGATGAATGGCTTATATCTGCAACTTCATGCCTATATGTTGCGGGTGGCAATTCCTTACGGCACATTATCATCACGGCAAATGCGAATGTTAGCACATATTAGCGAAAAATATGACCGCGGTTATGGGCATTTTACCACCAGACAAAATATTCAATATAATTGGCCAAAATTAGAAGATGTGCCTGCTTTATTGCAAGATTTAGCATCGGTTGAGATGCACGCCTTGCAAACCAGCGGTAATTGTATTCGCAATGTAACCGCTGATCCTTGGGGTGGTGTGGCAGCTGATGAAATTGCCGACCCGCGCCCAATATGCGAAATTTTACGGCAATGGTCTAGCCTGCATCCTGAATTTGCTTTTCTGCCACGTAAATTTAAGTTTGCGGTAACCGCAGGCGCGCAAGATAGGGCGGCAGTAAAAACGCACGATATTGGCATTATTTTACGGCGCAATGCTAAAGGCGAACTCGGCTATGAAGTATTGGCAGGTGGCGGACAAGGGCGCACCCCTTATTTGGCAAAAACCATTCGCGATTTTGTGCCAGAACATGAATTACTGCCCTATGTAGAAGCGATGATACGCGTTTATAATCTACATGGCAGGCGCGATAATAAATATAAAGCGCGGATTAAAATCTTACTGAACGAGATGGGGCTTGAACAATATAAAAAAGAGGTGGAGCAAGAATTTGCCAATCATCCGCCTGAAAATATCGCGCTACCGCAATCTGAAATTGACCGTATCAATACTTATTTTGCGCCGCCTGCTTACGATAGCCTGCCTGAAAAAAGCGAGGCACTTAATCAGGCGCGCAGAGACAATAAAGATTTTGATTCATGGTGCAAACATAATCTTGGCGCACATAAAATTAGTGGCTATGGCATTGTGAATATATCTTTGAAAAAACCCGGCCAGATACCGGGCGATGCCACTGGTGATGATATGCGGTTGGTTGCTGATTTAGCCGATAAATATTCAAATGGTGAAATTCGGGTAACGCATCGGCAAAATTTAGTGTTGCCTGATGTGAAGAAAGATGATTTTTACGCCTTATGGCAAATGCTGGTAGCGGGCGGATTGGCGGCTGATAATTTTAATCTTGCCAGCGATATTATTTCGTGCCCTGGCCTTGATTATTGTTCGCTTGCCACTGCGCGTTCTATCCCCGTTGCCCAAAATATCGCCAATCAATTAACAAAAAGCGATAAGCAACAACAAACGGGCAAAATTCATATCAATATTTCTGGCTGTATCAATGCTTGCGGGCATCATCATGTTGGCAATATCGGAATATTAGGTTTAGATAAAAAGGGCGAAGAATATTATCAAATCACATTGGGCGGTTCTTCTGACCATGATTCAGCAATTGGTGAAATTGTAGGACCCGGTTTTTCGTTCGATGACGTGCCAAAAGCGATTGATAAAATATTGGATATTTATCTTGCCAACCGATATGATGGCGAAGAATTTTTGCAAACTTACCGCCGTATTGGGACGCAAATATTTAAGGACGAACTCTATGCCACTGCTTAATTTGCAAGGTGAGGTGATTGCTGATAGCCACAATAATATTATTCCTTTTGCTGAAATAACCGATAAAAGCAATCTGCAAGCGGTTTTGATTGAAGGCGATAGCAATCTTGACGCCCTTATCCCCCATCTTGATGATTTGCAACTGATTGTGATTTCATTCCCTAGCTTTAGCGATGGCCGTGGTTTTTCGCAAGCCCATTGGTTGCGAAGACACAATTATCAAGGCGAATTACGCGCCAAAGGGTGGCTATTGCCCGACCAATTACGCCACCTGCTACAATGTGGCTTTTCTTCTATTGATTTAGATGATACAATCTATCAGCGGCACGGTGTTGCCACGTGGCAAAGCCCAACGATGGTTAAGCCTAATTATCAACGTGGCTATGCGGGTGCATTGCCCGATGCCAGAAAATCACGCAAACTAATTTAGGACAAAATAACAATATGACCGACTATATCTATACGCTTCACCGCCTGAATAAAGCCTATGCAGGTGGGCGCGAAGTGCTTAAAGATGTCACCTTATCATTTTTAGCAGGCGCGAAAATTGGCATATTGGGTGGCAATGGCGCAGGTAAATCAACCTTAATGAAAATTATTGCGGGGCTAGATGATGAATATTCGGGCGAAGCGCGCGCCGCTGATGGTATTTTAATCGGCTATTTGCCACAAGAACCAGAGCTTGATAACAGCAAAACAGTTGGCGAAAATGTGGCAGGCGCATTGCAAGAGGCATATAATGCCCTAGAACAATTTAATGCTGTTAGCATGAAAATGGGCGAAGTTACCAATGATGATGAAATGAATGCTCTGATTGACCAACAAGCAGATTGGCAAGAAAAAATTGATGCGCTAGATGCGTGGGATATTGAACGCACATTAGAAATAGCAATGG
This sequence comes from Alphaproteobacteria bacterium, assembly GCA_022599575.1. Taxonomy (GTDB): domain Bacteria; phylum Pseudomonadota; class Alphaproteobacteria; order JABAAW01; family JAHZMA01; genus JAHZMA01. The sequence goes on from JAHZMA010000104.1 coordinate 61,608, forward strand.
ATGCCTTGCAATGTCCGCCTGCCGATAATAGTGTTGAAAATCTTTCAGGTGGCGAAAAACGGCGCGTGGCATTATGCCGTTTATTATTGCAAAAACCTGATTTCTTACTGTTAGACGAGCCAACCAACCATTTAGATGCTTTATCGGTGGCATGGCTAGAACGGCATTTACGCGACTATGCTGGCACAGTGATGATGGTAACCCATGACCGTTATTTCTTGGATAATGTAACAGGCTGGATTTTAGAACTAGACCGTGGCCATGCAATTCCTTATGAAGGAAATTATTCAAACTGGCTAGAACAAAAAGAAAAACGCTTGCGTCAAGAAAGCAAAGGCGAAGAAGCGCGCGCACGGCAATTAGCTGATGAGCGCGAATGGATTAGGCAAACCCCTGCGGGCAGGCAAACAAAATCTAAAGCACGGGTGCAAGCCTATGAGGATTTATTGCAACAGCAATCCGATAAGCTACAACAAAACGCGCAAATTATGATTCCACCCGCGCCACGTTTGGGTAATAAGGTGGTAGATGCCAACCATCTCAATAAAGGCTTTACCGATAAATTGCTGATAGAAGACTTAAATTTTAAGCTACCACCGGGCGGCATTGTGGGGGTGATTGGCGCCAATGGCGCGGGCAAAACCACTTTATTCAAAATGATAACTGGCAAGGAACAGCCTGATAATGGCACATTAGCCATTGGCGATTCTGTGCAGCTTGGCTATGTTGACCAATCGCGTGATGGTATGGATAATAGCAAAACCATTTGGGAAGAAATATCTGGCGGACAAGATATGATTGATATGGGCAAAAGGCAGGTGCAATCACGTGCTTATGTTGGCGGTTTTGGCTTTAGGGGTGCTGACCAACAAAAGCGCATCAATCAACTTTCAGGTGGCGAGCGTAACCGCGTGCAACTTGCCAAAATCTTAAAATCAGGCGCGAATTTATTATTGCTTGATGAACCAACCAATGATTTGGATGTGGAAACTTTGCGCGCCTTAGAAGAAGCTTTGTTGAGTTTTGCAGGCTGTGCGGTGGTTATCAGCCATGATAGATTTTTCCTAGATAAAATTGCCACTCATATTTTGGCGTTTGAAGGCGATGCCAAAACCACTTGGTTCGAGGGCAATTATCAATTCTATATCACTGACCGCAAAAAACGGCTGGGCATAGATGAGAATGAAACTGAACGGTTCCGTTATAAGAAACTCACG
>JAHZMA010000105.1 GCA_022599575.1 Alphaproteobacteria bacterium
ACCGAAACCTTATCATCATAACGCACAATCACCAAATCCACATTGGCAACCATCGCATAGGCAGGCTTTCTATCTTGTAATTCATCAAAAATGGCAATCTGGGTTTTCTGCACCATCACACTACTCCTATCGCTGAAAATAATCTGCACAAATTTGCATAATGCTTTTTTTATCACTCTATGTTAATATCGTGATAGATGCAATAGTTACCCGCTTGAAAGGATAAAAAAATGAGTGATAGATATTGGCTACAATTAAACGAATGCGACCCAAAACTGTTAGAGGATGCGCGGTTACAGCTGCATCATGCGGTGCAATTACCGATGCGCGCGGGCAAGGCGATTTTACCGAAACAGCCTGATTACAGCCATACCTCGCTGGATTTTCTGTTCGATAAGCAAGCATTTGCGTGTCACCCCTTGAATGATGATGGTTTACGGGTGGGTATTATCTTGCCAAGTCTGACTTTATTTTGTGGAGATGCTGAATATCCGCTTGATGGTAAAACCAAAGATGAGGCGACTGATTGGCTGAAAGCGCAATTAAGCAATCATGGCTTTGATATCAGTAAATTTGATAAGGGTGGTTTTCCTCTGCCGTCTCATGCGGTGGCTGATGGTGCGGCGTTTGATGCCAGCGATACAAAGGCACTGCAAACAGTCTCGGCATGGTTTAATAACGCCGCCATAGCGCTTGAAGCGGCGGTGACGAAATATCGCCATGTTACGCCCGGCCCTGCGCCCGTTACCTGTTGGCCGCATCATTTTGATATTGCCAGCCTGATTGGTTTTGAATCGGGCGACCCCGAAACTGCAAAATCGGTTGGTGTGGGCTTAAGTCCGGGCGATGGTAGCTATGCACAACCGTATTTTTACACCAACCCATGGCCTGCCAATGCCGATATGGATTTCCCCGAATTAATGGCGCCAGGCCATTGGCATACTGACGGCTTTATCTCAGCCGTGGCACCTGCTGAAAAATGCCTGCTGACTGATATTACGCAAGAAACTATCATTGCCTATCTTGATGATACGATAAATAAGGCAGCATTAATTATCCGCTAGAATTACAACAAGTTGTAATTCGCTAGTTGGGGGATTATCAAGGGGGGCTTCACAAGGTGGGCGGTCGCACCGACACGACCACCGAGAAGTGAAGTCGCACCCCCCTTGATACATAAAACCCAAGTCGCAAAGCCCCCCATATATTAATGTATCGCGGGCACGCACCGCTTTTATGTTGAAATACAGCAACTCACACCACCGCTAATATTGAGTAATAGCGGGGGGCGCAATCGAAGCACATCTTGTGCAAAATTAACTTGTTATTGTATCGGAAACTGGTTATAATCAGCAAGTTATAATTGGGTGAAAAAGGAGTGTATGACACGATGATTAAAGATATATTATGCAAAAAAAATATTGTTGCAATTTTAATTATATATATTAGTTTTGTTTTTATTCAATCACTATTTTTTAAATATACTGCTTCTGCTGAAACAATTCATATTTTTGGAATACTTGATGCTTGGGCTGAAGATAGCTTTGGTATAAGCGGTCTATTTTTACCGCCCGGTATTTTTAATGCCTATGTTATTGGCACCGCCGAATTATTCGCATCAATATGTTTGCTTACGGGCTTATTTTCACGATTTAAAATATTTATTCCTGTAGGGGCTTTACTGGCTTTGGGGATTATATCAGGTGCTATTTGCTTCCATCTTTTTACACCGCTAGGCGTTAATGTTTTAGGCGATATGGGGCTTTTATTTATACTTGCTTGTGGTGTTTGGGCTGCTGCGGTTACTCTGATTGTTATACATAAAGATATGGCATTGAGTTTTTTGAAAAATAGAAATAGATAAGATTTCCTCCCATACCCTCCGCTGTTACGCAACACTCACATCCACATACTCCCACCCATCATCATCACGCACTGATAATGGCACTTGCGCCAATTCTCGCCTGACATGGTGCATTTGATTGACCTGATATAATTCTGCTCGTCCGCGTAAAATCGCGGTAATGGTGCGATAATCCGCATCGGCATCAAGCCCCTGTTGGTGCAGTAAAGCGATTAACCTATCCAAAAATTGATAATCTTCCACATAATCCAGAGTCCATCTTTGCGCCAACTGCCATTCATCTGCCTGTCCATCATAGATGCATAATTTACGGCAATCATTTTTTGCACGGATATAGGGCGTTACATGCTCGCGCTCGGCTGGCAAACTTGCTTGCTGATACGCTTGTTCTAGCAACGAAAACCGTATAATTTCGGCATCAACCCCATGCGGAAAACTGGGGCGATAATTATTACTGATATAATCTGCGTTTTCGCGCTGATATAACGCAACCATTTTGCTTGCCAATGCAGGGTCAAATAACGGACAATCTGAGGTAATCCGTATCACATCATCAAGCCGCAACTGCTTGGCGGCATGGTAGTAGCGCGCCAAAACATCATGCTGGTCGCCACGCATCACCACAATATCGGGATAGTTTTTCTGCAAATACTCGGCAACAACATCGCTTACGCTATCATCGGCAATCGCGAAACAGACAACATCAATGCCCGCCACCTTTAGCGCATTTTGCGCGACATAATCAAGCGCAGTCTGCCCCGCCATCTGTAATAAAATTTTGCCACGCAAGCGGCTAGAACCATACCGCGCCTGAACAACTAAACCTATCATAGCATCACATTATAATCGGCAAATTTGCTTGAGCGCATTCACCACCCGCATTACATCATCGCGATTCATACCGTAAAATATCGGCAATGATAATGCCCTCCTTGCATAAGTTTCCGCGCCCGATAGTATTATCGGTTCGTTACCCTCACTCTTGCCCGCGCCCTCATTAAAAAAGCGATGGCGGTAAATCGGCAGATAATGTAACTGCGTGCCAATACCTTGTTCGTGCAATTCTTGCATTACTGCGCCACGTGTTTTGCCCACCTTATTGAAATCAATCAGCACCACCGCCAAATGCCATGCCGCAATACCGTTACCATCAGCCAATTTAAGTAATTGCAGTTTTTCACAAGCTGATTCCGATAATGATGCGAATAAATCGCGATAAAGCGCAAAAATATCAGCGCGCGCCTGTATGAATTTGCTAAGCTTTTTGAGTTGCGAACGCCCCAATGCCGCCTGAATATCACTGATGCGGTAATTCATGCCCCATTCGTGCATTTCGTGATACCATGATGCGTTTGCTTCTAAATGCTGAATATCAAAGCGGTCGCGGTCGCGTATCATGCCATGACTGCGCCAATCGCGCATTTTCATCGCCCATTCATCATTATTGCAGGTAACAATGCCGCCCTCGCCTGTGGTGATATTCTTCACCGCATGTAGCGAAAAAACGGTTATATCAGAATAATGGCAGGCGCCAATCGGATAATAGCGACCATCCATGCCGATTTGCTTACCGCCCATCGCATGACAGGCATCTTCTATTATCTTCCAACCGTTGCTATCGGCTAATTTTTTAATCTCTGCCATATCGGCAAATTGCCCGTTAAGATGCACCACACAAATTGCTTTAATCTTATTCGCATCGCCATCATTAGCAACAGCATCGCGGATATTTTGCGCGCTCATCAAGCCATTATCAGGGTCGCAATCGACAAAAACCAATTCCAACCCTTCCAAAACCGCCATCACCGCCGCCGATAAAAATGTAACCGAAGGCACGATGACTTTATCGCCTATCGTCAAACCTGCCACGCCCACACCTAATGCCCGCCATGCCAAATGCAAAGCGGCTGTGCCACTATTGACTGCAAGCGCATGTTTTACCGCAAGCGCAGTTTGCAATTCTTGTTCAAACTGCTTAACTTCTGGTCCAGTGGTGAGAAAATTGGAAGTAAGCGCACGGCGCACCGAAGCAATGTCATCTTCATCAATCGCTTGGCGTGAATAGGGTAAAAATTTACTCATTTTTTGGTTAATATTGCGTTTAATTGTTCTATGGTAAGCCATTCTTTATTTGTATCCGATGAATAGCTAAATTCTTCACTGACGGGTTGCATGTTATCAACATAATTTTTATAGGCGGCTTTTAATTCTTTCGGGCCTGACCATAAAGGGAATTGTGGCTGTATCACATAGCGATCTTTAATATCAAAAGTCTGCCGTGAATCATCATATGGCACCATTACCTCATGCAGTTTCTCACCTGGGCGAATGCCGACAATTTTTAGCATAGCTTGTGGCGCCATCGCTTGAGCAATATCGGTGATTTTCATTGATGGAATTTTCGGCACAAAAATCTCGCCACCACCCATAATATTCATAGACGTTAAAACAAACTGAATGCCTTGGTCAAGCGTAATCCAAAACCTTGTCATGCGGCCATCAGTAATCGGTAGCATAGTCGCATCGCGCTTTAACACTTGCCGAAAATACGGAATCACCGAACCGCGCGAATTAATCACATTGCCATAGCGCGCCAATGCAAAGCGGGTTTTGCTGATTCCAGAAAGATTATTGCCCGCCACAAAGATTTTATCGGCCGCCAATTTGCTAGCACCATACAGATTGATAGGGTTTGCCGCCTTATCGGTAGAAAGTGCCAGCACTTTTTTAACCTTATTGCTAATGGCGGCATGAACAAGATTTTCAGCCCCCAGCACATTGGTTTTGATACATTCAAACGGATTATATTCCGATGCCACCACTTGTTTTTGTGCGGCTGCGTGTATCACATAATCCACCCCGCTTAACGCCATCATTAACCTCTCTTTATCGCGCACATCGCCGATAAAAAAGCGAATGCAAGCAAAGTTTTTATGCCCTGCAAGCGCGTTTTCCATCTCTGATTGCTTCCATTCATCACGCGAAAAAATGATGATTTTCTTTGGTTTGGCGTTATCTAGCAAATAGCGCGTCATTTTTGACCCGAACGACCCTGTGCCACCTGTGATGAGAATCACTTGCCCATCTAAATCAATCGGAGCGTAAAGCTTGCAAAAATCGCGTAAAAAAGAATGTTTCATCATTTGCTATCTCCATCATGGTGAACTCTAGCCTCACCTTACATCATGCTAACATAAACAAGAAAATAGCGACAATCACGCAATTATAAATGCGCTACTTTTCCACATATGATAATGATGTTATATTTTTTACCAATGCCATACGACAATTAGCTTATTGTTGAAATTTTGAAAATTCAAAAGCGCGTAAAAATAAAAAAATAGCTTTTTGTGTTGGCATGTGTTATGCTTCAGCTCTTAAATAATTTAAGGCTAACCAGTTTATCGGCATGAATAAGTGATTGCTGTTACACTATAAGGTTAAAAATAATTTTTTGATATAAGGGAGATTAGTATGACAAAAATTATATTTCGTTCTTCGGTGGTATTGCTGTTATCGTTGCTGTCTTTCAATGCCTTTGCAGGTATTGATAGTGCCATCAACTCAGTAACAGCGCCTGTTGCCTCGCTCATAGGGAATATTGTATTCTTTAAGATAACCCTATTTGGCGCAAAACTACCTGTCGTCGTGTTATGGCTTGTGGTTGGTGCGGTGTATTTCACATTTTACACAAAATTCATTAATCTAAAAGCATGTGGCCATGCCGTTGATTTGATTTTGGGTAAATATGAAAATCCTAAAAAAGATCGCGGTGAGGTTTCTCATTTTCAAGCATTGGCAACTGCCGTTTCTGGCACAGTTGGCATTGGTAATATCGGCGGTGTTGCGGTTGCGATAAGCGTTGGTGGTGCTGGTGCAACATTTTGGATGATTATGGCGGGCTTTCTTGGCATGTCAACCAAATTTGTGGAATGTACGTTAGGTGTTAAATATCGCCAATATAATGAAGATGGCTCAGTTTCGGGCGGTCCTATGTATTATCTGAAAAATGGTTTGGCCGAAATTGGTTATGCCAAATTAGGTAAATTTTTAGGTGCATTCTTTGCGGGCGGCATTTTGTTAGGCGCGTTAGGTATTGGTAACATGTTCCAATCTAACCAAGCCTATCAACAGTTAAATGTGATTGCCAATGGCGGGCTAGACGGTCTTGGTTGGTTAATTGGTTTGGCTATGGCAGGTTTGGTCTATATCGTTATTGTTGGCGGTATTAAATCAATCGCAAAAGTGACTGAAAAAATCGTTCCTTTCATGGCGATTTTATATTGCTTTTTTGCACTGATTGTTATCGCCATGAATGGCGCATATATCCCAGCGGCAATCGGCAATATCATTACTGGTGCATTTTCGCCAGAAGGTGTTGCAGGCGGTGCTTTGGGTGCGCTTATTGTTGGTTTCCAGCGTGCTGTGTTCTCTAACGAGGCAGGTATTGGTTCAGCGGCAATTGCCCATGCGGCAGTGAAAACTGAAGAGCCTGTTACTGAAGGCACGGTTTCTTTGCTTGAGCCTTTCATTGATACAATCGTTATTTGTACCATTACGGCTTTGGTGATTACCACATCGCAAGCGGCTGCGCCTGATTTTGCAAATGGTGCGAATGGCATTGCGATGACATCGGCAGCCTTTGAAAGACAAATTTCATGGTTCCCATATCCGTTGGCTTTGGCAGGTATGTTATTTGCATTTTCAACGATGATTTCTTGGTCTTATTATGGGCTTAAAGGCTGGACATACCTGTTTGGTGAAGATAAGCAAGTGATTTATAAAATCATTTTCTGTGCGTTTGTGGCTTTGGGTTGCATGGTACAGCTTGGTCCAATTCTTGATATATCTGATGCGCTAGTATTCTTGATTTGCGTACCGAATATTCTTGGGCTATATCTATTAGCACCAATCGTGAAAAAAGAAATGAACAGCTATTTCGACAGATTAAAATCTGGTGAAATTAAGAAAAAACCCGGTGTTAAATAATTTACGTGTTAAATAATTTAAGTGTTAAATAACATCAGCACCAAATAACTTGGTAAACTTAAAAACTCCAGCGAATAAAACCGCTGGAGTTTTTTATTGGATAAAATAAAACGCCTCTACATTCTAGGCAGTTATATCTGTTTTCTTTTCAATTTTGCCAGAAGAAACCATCACCATTGCTGGGCGGATAAGCCTATCATGTAGCGTATAACCAGGTTGTAAGGTTTGAACAATAGTGCCTTTTGGGTGTGCATCACTGGGTATTTCCGATACCGCCTGATGCTGACTAGGCGAAAATGCCTCACCTAATCTAGGATTGATTTTCTTAATATGGTTGCGTTCAAAAATCGTATTAAGCTCTTTTGCTGAAAGCGCAACCCCTTCTACGAACCGCACAAAAGCATCGGTTTTTTCGCCTTGTTGTTTTTCGCCCTGCTCTTTTTTAGTAGCAGACACCGCTTGCAATGCGCGTTCTAAATTATCAGCAAGGCTAATAATATCAGCCGCAAAACCAGCAATCGCATATTTGATACTTTCTTGCTTTTCGCGGTCAAAACGCCTACGGGTGTTTTCTAATTCTGCAAAACTGCGTTGTAACTTATCTTGTAGTATCGCTAGTTCATCTTCAGCGGCTTCTTCTTCAGATGATTCCTTTTCGGGAATATCGCTTTCAATTGTTTCTTCTTCAACCACTTCATTTGATTCAGGCTGTTGTTCAACTCCATCATGATTTTTATTTTCTTGGTTGTTATTTTCCTGATTGGTATTTTCTTTATTATTCTTATCACTCATTTATTTATCCTTTTCATGATGCTGCCAGAAATGAGAAACTTTTGACCAAAAATTGCGATGCTCCGAAGAAGGTTTTGTTTCTGCATCAAATTTTTCTAATAATTCGCGTTGCTTTTTGCTGAGATGCGTTGGAATATCAATGATAACCTCAACCAACATATCACCGCGATTGCCACGATTATACAATGCGGGCATACCCTTGCCACGTAACCTAAAATGCTTGCCATGCGATGTGCCGGGGGGGATTTCAACCCGCACTTTACCACCATCAATCACTGGCACTTCCAGCTTATCGCCCAATGCCGCTTTTGCCATGCTAATCGGTAGCACACACATTACATCTTTTTCCTCACGCTGAAAAATATCATGCGGTAAAATATTGACAAAAACGTAAAGGTCGCCTTTTTCCGCACCTTCTAACCCGTGATTGCCCTCGCCTGCGATGCGGATACGGTTACCATCTTCAACACCTGCGGGAATATCCACCCGAATATTGCGCCGCCCTTTTACCCTGCCCGCGCCACGACATTTGTTGCAACCGCGTTTTATTTCTTGCCCTTTGCCACGACAGCGCGGACATTCTTGCTGTAATGTGAAGAAACCCTGCTGTATCTGCACCACGCCAATACCATTACATTGTGTGCAATTTACAATATCGCTTGGGCTTGCCGCCCCCGTGCCATTACAAGAATCGCATGCGGCTTCAGCGTTGAAATTAATCTCTTCTTTCTTACCCGTAAAAGCATCTTCTAAGGTAATTGTTAAATCAAACCGTAAATCTTCACCGCGATTGCGCTTACTGCGCCCACGTGCGCGTCCGCCACCCATAAAACCACTAAAGACTTCTTCAAAAATATCAGATATATCAGAAAAGCCGTGCTGGCCACCGCCGCCCATGCCACTATTCATGCCATTTCCCATACCACCATTGGTAAAGGTTTCATGCCCGAAACGGTCATAGGCACTGCGCTTTTGTTCATCGCGCAACACATCATAGGCTTCACCAACTTGCTTGAAGTTTTTCTCTGCCTCGCTATCGCCGGGGTTGCGGTCAGGGTGATATTGCATTGCCTTTTTGCGGTAAGCACGTTTTAGCTCGTCCGCATCGGCATCGCGCGATACCCCTAGCAATTCATAATAATCATCGGCTGCCATGAAACATGCTACCGCTCATTATTTATCGTCCTTTTTATTATCATCAACTTCTTCAAAATCAGCATCAACAACATTATCGTCAGTTTGTGGCGCTTCCGCTTCAGCATTATCGCCCTGTTGCGCTTCAGCCTGTTTATAAAGCATTTCGCCCATTTTCATCGAGCTTTGCGTTAATTGATTGGTTTTCTCTTGAATCAAAGCCAGATTATCGCCTTCTAACGCTTCGCGCAATTCTTTGATAGTTGTCTCGATATTTTCTTTTTCTGCCGCATCTAGTTTTTCGCCTAGCTCACCCATCGTTTTTTCACAAGCATGCATCATGCTTTCACCGTTATTTTTAGCATCTGCCAATTCGCGTTTTTTCTTATCGGTTTCGGCATTGCTTTCGGCATCTTTAACCATACGTTCAATTTCGCCATCATCAAGCCCGCCAGAGGCCTGAATTTTAATCTGTTGTTCTTTGCCCGTTGCCTTATCTTTGGCAGAAACATTAACAATACCATTAGCATCAATATCAAACGCAACCTCAACTTGTGGTGCGCCACGCGGTGCTGGTGGAATGCCTACCAAATCAAATTGCCCTAGCATTTTATTATCCGCCGCCATTTCGCGCTCACCTTGAAAGACGCGAATCGTTACCGCACTCTGATTATCTTCTGCTGTTGAGAAAACTTGCGATTTCTTAGTAGGAATAGTTGTATTGCGGTCAATCAAACGGGTAAATACCCCGCCCAATGTTTCAATACCCAGTGATAATGGCGTCACATCCAGCAATAACACATCTTTAACATCGCCTTGTAACACACCCGCTTGAATCGCCGCACCCAGCGCCACCACCTCATCGGGATTCACGCCACGATGCGGTTCTTTACCAAAAATTTTCTGCACTGTTTCAAAAACTTTTGGCATGCGGGTCATGCCACCCACCAAAATCACTTCGTCAATTTCAGCAGCTTTTAAGCCAGCATCTTTCAATGCCGCCTCGCATGGTGCAACTGTGCGCTCAATCAGTTTTTCCACCAATGATTCAAATTTTGACCGTGTCAGCTTAATATTCAAATGTTTCGGACCTGATTGGTCTGCTGTGATAAAGGGGAGATTAATTTCGGTTTGCGTCGCTGATGATAATTCAATTTTGGCTTTTTCAGCCCCTTCTTTTAGCCTTTGCAATGCCATTTTATCTTTAGATAAATCAACCGAACTTTCTTTCTTAAATTCAGAAACCAGATATTCAATCACCACATTATCAAAATCTTCACCGCCCAATAATGTATCGCCATTGGTAGAGCGGACTTCAAAAATACCATCACCAATTTCTAAAATAGAAACATCGAATGTGCCACCGCCTAAATCATACACCGCAACCGTGCCATTATTTTTCTTTTCAAGCCCATAGGCAAGCGAGGCAGCAGTTGGCTCGTTAATAATGCGTAACACTTCCAAACCAGCAATCTTGCCAGCATCTTTGGTGGCTTGCCGTTGCGAATCGTTAAAATAAGCAGGCACCGTAATCACTGCCTTATCTACTTTTTCGCCCAAATAGGCTTCAGCAGTTTCTTTCATTTTTTGCAATACCATTGCTGAAATCTGTGAAGGGGCGTATTTTTTACCTTCACATTCCACCCAAGCATCGCCATTTTCGCCTTCAACCAGCTTAAAAGGTAGCGTTTCGGCATCTTTTTTAATTTGCGGGTCAGCAAATCTGCGCCCTATCATCCGTTTAAGGGCATAAAGCGTATTTTCTGGATTAGTAACCGCTTGCCGTTTGGCAGCATGTCCTACCAAACGTTCATCACCACCCACAAATGCCACCATTGATGGTGTTGTGCGTTGCCCTTCAGCATTTTCAATCACTTTGGGCTGGCTACCTTCCATCAGTGCCACACAAGAATTGGTTGTTCCCAAATCAATACCGATTACTTTGCTCATAATGCTACTCCAGATTTACAATCAAATAAATTACAATACGCTATATATAGGCACGTTTTTTATTGTTACAAGGGAAAGACATAAAAAAATGACAAAATACCCTCATTTTTGATATTTTTCTTTCCATTGCTGGTAATCCATACCATAAACCATCGTGCGGGCCTCTTCATAACCGATAGTTTTACCCTGTTTTTCCGCCTCAGCTGCATACCATTTGGCAAGGCAGTTGCGACAAAAACCAGCCAGATTCATTAAATCGATATTCTGCAATTCTGTATCATCTTGCAAATGTTTCACCAAATGCCGAAAGACTGCTGCTTCTACCGCTTCATTTTCAGATAATTGCGTTGCCATTATAATGTAAGCTCAATTTCGGCAAAGAAAAACGCAATTTCTTTGGCGGCATTATCAGCAGAATCCGACCCATGTACCGAATTTGCCTCAACCGATTCTGCAAAATCTTTGCGGATTGTGCCAGCAGCGGCATCAGCAGGATTGGTTGCGCCCATAATTTCACGATTTTTCAGCACGGCATTCTCGCCACGCAACACTTGCACCACCACAGGCGCTGAAATCATAAAATTCACCAAATCATTATAAAATGGACGCGCCTTATGCACTTCGTAAAAACGCTCCGCCATTGCTTTGGTGAGTTGCAACCGCTTTTGTGCAACAATTTGCAAGCCCTGCTTTTCAAAATAGCTATTAATAGCGCCTGTTAAATTGCGTCTGGTTGCATCGGGTTTAATGATAGAAAGTGTGTTTTCAATCGCCATAAGAATCCTCTTTAAGATGAAATGTTGTGTGTATCAATGAAACGTATATATATCATTTCACATCTGCAATATCAAGGATTCATAAGTAGTTTTTATCATTACAAATGCGGAATGTTCCGCTTTTCTGATAGCCTTATTGTACATAATACCATGCAAAACCCTTATATTGCAAGGGTTTTAGCGCATCGCATCCGAAATATTCCGCAAACGGCACAAGATTTGCATTATTGGGTTTTGTTACAATTAACTAGAAAAAAATGATGTATTATTATAAAAATCATAACAATGCCTATCATGTGTTGATAGCCAAAAATGACAAGGGATGGGATAAGCAAACCAAACAATTTGCCAAAGCCTTCCGTTTCTTGCATCAGCATGGACACTTAATGGCCTTACCGAATGATATGGCGACTGATGGGGCGACTGATGATTCTGAATCATTACGCTATATTGCAGGCATGGCTGAATCTTCGCCTGAATCTGCATCAGCATCTTTATTTGACTGGGCAAAATTTGCGCGCAGCCTGCCGAACGGCAATCAGTATAACATCAGCAATTTTGATGAGTTTGATGAACAAACCAAAGCCGATATTATCCTCGCTTGGGGGCTGACCCATTACCGCTATCGGCAATTTAAGCAATCGGATAAACCCAAACAACAATGCCCACAATTATATGTGCCAGCATCCGAAGCCACCCATCAAGCCGTGCAAACAGCCGAAGCGATTAATTGGGGACGCGATTTAATCAATCACCCTTCTAATTACCTTACCCCGTCTAAATTATCGCATGAAATGCAACAGCTTGCAGGCAAACATTTTGCAAAATTTTTAGTGACTGATGGCGCTATTTTACGCAAAAATTATCCGCTAGTGGCGGCGGTGGGCAAGGCAGGCGAAGAAAAACCGCGCATGTTAGAATTTCGCTGGTCGCCTGCCCAAATCAAATCTAAAACAGCATCAAAAAAACTATTCAATCTTACTCTGGTTGGCAAAGGCGTGTGTTTTGATACTGGCGGGCTAGATTTGAAGCCTTCAAAAGGCATGTTGATGATGAAAAAAGATATGGGCGGTGCGGCGCATATATTAGTGTTAGCACGCCTGATAATGGAAGCGAGTCTGCCGCTTAATTTACGTGTGCTGATTCCAGCGGTTGAGAATCTGGTTGATAAAAACGCCATGCGCCCGATGGATATTTACCCCTCACGGCATGGTTTAAATATTGAAATCACCAATACTGATGCGGAGGGCAGGCTTATTTTAGCCGATGCTTTAACTGCTGCCAGCGAGGAAAAGCCCGACCTTATCATAGATTTTGCCACCTTAACGGGAGCGGCAAGAGTTGCCACTGGCACTGATTTACCGAATCTGTTCAGCAATTGCGATAATTTGCTGCATGCGATTCGCAACATTAGCGCGCAAACCCATGATGAATTATGGCCAATGCCATTATTTGATGGCTATAAAAAGCATCTTAAATCGGATAATGCCGATATGAATAACGCGCCCTCTTACGCTTATGCAGGCTCAATCACAGCCGCGTTATTCTTACAAGAATTTTTAGTCACGCCCATCCCATGGGTGCATTTAGATGTCATGGGATGGAATTTATCACATAGTCCGGGCAAGCCGCGTGGCGGAGAGATACAGGGAGTACGGGCAATTTACCAATTTTTACAAGATTTAATTGCAAAAGGAGCGAAAATCAATGAATATGAAAACATACCCCGAACCATCGGATCATAACGTAATTGTGAGGCATGTATTGGATACCACCCAATCATTAGAAGTTTGGCGCGAAGCGCTGCTACAGGAAGTCATGAAAGACGGTCCTGATTTATCGCAACGGCAGATGGCAGTGTTGTTGACTGTTTATTTGCGCGCGCAACCGCATCGGGTGCGTGATTTAAGCACCAATCTAAAAATTTCTAAACCTGCCATCACCCGTGCATTGGATAAATTAGAGCAAATCGGCTATGTGAAACGCAAAGCTGACGAAATGGACGGCCGTTCGGTGCTGATTCAACGCACTGTAAAGGGATCGGTATTTTTAAGCGAATTCGCGCAATATATTCAACGCGCGATGGATAAGCAAGTCACCGATAATCCGCTGAAAGTGAAAACCGCACCCGCACCAACAGTAGATATGACAGCGACGGGTTGAAGCGACACTCACCTCTTGCTTTACTCAATAGTTAGCAAGGCTCGTCCTTGTACCAATGGCGGTCTCACCTTGCCGTGACACTCACCTCCTCCCCCTCGTCATTCCGTGCCAATGTGCAATCAGTGATTGCACATTGTAAGAGACACGGAATCCACAAAGGGTGAGGCTTGCCTCGCCATCGGAAAATACAGCTCTTTGTGAGTAATCGAGACACACTCCTCCGCTAGTATTAAACACAAGCGAGGCTTTACTCCTGCTTTTAGTATTGAAACACAAGCGGCGGGGGGTAATGGGGGGCGTCATCGCGTGGCGGGTGTCCTACGGACAAACCCGCCAAAGCGTATGTCGCAAAGCCCCCCCATATATAATAATGTGGTGAGACAGGCTAGATATTTATATTGACTAACCTAGCAACACGCACCGCCATATCGTCATTACACACCGCCATCGTATCAAAAAACACCCCTCATCACAAATGATGAGGGGTGAGTGCATCACGCCGTTTATTGTTGTTATTAACGGTTGTAAACCAAATAAGCGTTTCATCAATGCGCGTATTTTACGGCATCAACAAAAAAGCTACTAGGGTGCTCCTAGTAGCTGGGAATTAGTAAACCGTAAATCAAACAAGAAAACGGTGCGATGCTTTTTGGCATCGAAACGCTTGGACATATAGCACCGCTTCCCAGCCGAAACTGAAAAACAGCGCATCTTTTTGACGCTAAAATGTTGAG
>JAHZMA010000106.1 GCA_022599575.1 Alphaproteobacteria bacterium
ATTTTAATCACCAAATCTAAATTGCGATAGGCAATCAAATAGGCTGCCAAAATATGCAAGCGTGCTTCGATTTCTTGCAAGCGATATTTTTTGGCACGCACCATCACATCGCGCCTATGTTCCAACCATTTCAGCAAAATCTCATTCAATGGCATGATTTTAGGTTGCCCCTTATCTAGCACATTCATATTCATATTGAATCGTGTCTCTAAATCAGTTTGCTTAAATAATGATGCCATAATGTGATGTGGCTCTACCGCACGGCTTTTCGGATAAAGCACAATCCGAATATCTTCGGCTGATTCATCGCGAATATCTGATAAAAGTGGCAATTTACGCGCCTGCATCAATTCCGCGATTTTTTCAATCAATTTTGATTTTTGCACCTGAAACGGAATCTCGTCAATCACGATTCTATAAGACCCGCCTTTAATTTGTTCTACCTGCCAATGGGCGCGCAATCTAAATGCCCCCTTGCCTGTCCGATAGGCTTTGAGGGTTTCTTCGCGGTTTTCTACCATCACCCCGCCTGTTGGAAAATCAGGGCCTTTAATCACCCGTAACAGTGATATGATTGGTAAATTTCTATCATCTAATAGCATCAATAAGGCATCGCATAATTCATGGATATTATGGGGCGGAATATTGGTTGCCATCCCCACCGCAATGCCTTGCGCGCCATTGGCGAGTAAATTAGGAAAGGCTGATGGTAAAATTTCTGGCTCTTCCCCCTCACCATCATAAGTGTTACGAAAATCAACCGTGCCACGCCCAATATCTTGCAACATGCGACTTCCAAAATTGGTCATGCGTGCTTCGGTATAACGCATAGCGGCGGCATTATCGCCATCAATATTGCCGAAATTGCCTTGCCCATCTACCAGCTTGTAGCGCAGCGAAAATTCTTGCGCCATTCGCACCATCGCATCATAAATCGCGCTATCACCATGCGGATGATATTTACCCATCACATCACCAACAATCCGCGCACATTTCTTGAAACCACTATCGGGGTTTAAGCGCAATTCTTGCATTGCGTAAATAATGCGCCGATGCACGGGCTTCATACCATCGCGCAAATCGGGTAGTGAACGCGCGGTAATGGTGGAAAGCGCATAGGCAAGATAGCGTTCCGAAAGGGCATCTTTTAACGGTTGTTCAGTGATTGGTTTCATGTGTCGCTTTCCTTCTGCACGTAATGAATCAGCCTATCATCCTCGTGATATTGCGCCAATAATGTATGATGATTACTCTCACAAAATGCCTGCACATCTTGCAATGATGCTTCATCAGTAGCAAGCATTTTAATGATTTTTCCACCTTCTATTGCTTTTATCATTTTTCGCAATTTCAATACGGGTAGCGGACATTGTAAGCCGCTAGTATCCAAAATATTTGCTTGTATATCCCATTTATCGCGTTCCATATTTTCTTTATGCCTAATTTGTGGCTTTGATGCAAATATTTATTACACCATATTCATGCTATCGGGCGCAAATCATTCAGATGCAAATCAACCCGTTTTTTGCCCTGATATTCATTCACCCTTAAATACCCTGCCACATCTATCAATTGCCCTGATTGCTGATAGGTTTGCACCGCTTCTAACATCGGGTTAGGCACAGAAAACATCACCATGCGTAAATTTTCACCCGCCTGATTTTGCCCCGTTATTTGTAAATGCGTTTTATTTTTACCCACCAGCTGATGATAGCTTACCCTTAATTGTGGCACCATCACCACAGGTTCTTGATTGCCATTGCCGAATGGGCTTAATTTTTCTAACCAGCCAATTTGTGAATTCCCTAATTGCGGGATTGTGCATATCACATCAATATCAAGTAGAAATTGTTTTTGCTTGGTTGAATTTTCTACCCCTTGTAATTGTTGTTGCAAAAATTGCCGAAACGCATCTTCTTGCGCGTGCATTAGCCCAAAACCGCCCGCCATTTTATGCCCACCCGCACGGCTTAAAATTTCTGCCTCAACGGCTTGATTGAGCAAAGCGGCAATATCAATGCCATCAACCGACCGTGCCGACCCCGTGCCATAGCCATCATCATCATAGCTAACAACCAAAGCTGGCACATGGTAAGTTTCTTTTAATCTGCCCGCGACAATACCAGTTACCCCAATATGTAAATTTTCTGCCGCCACCAAAATCACATTATCATCTTCCCAACCATAAGTTTTTACCAGAGCATTGGCTGATTTTAGGGTATCATTTTGAATTTGCGACCGTAGCGCATTGAGTTTTTTCAGCCTTTCGGCTTCATACGCCGCTGCTTCTTCGGTTTGGCTTATCAATAATTGTGTGGCAACCAAACTTTCGCCCATACGCCCGCCCGCATTAAGCGCAGGCGCAAGCCCGAATGAAATATCCTCGCTATTATTAATAGTTTTGCCATGACGCATCAGCTGATTGAGTGATTTAAGCCCGATATTGCCGTTGCGATTCATCATTTTCAACCCTTGCGAAACAAAGGCGCGATTAAGCCCCAATAAGGGCATCACATCAGCAATGGTAGCAAGCGCAACCAAATCAAGCTCATGGATTAAATCGGGTAAATCAGTCAATCCGCATTCATCACGCAAACAGCGATTAAGCCCAATCAATGTAAGGTAACAAATGGCGGCAGCGCAAATCTGTTTCTGCCCCGATTTATCATCGCGACGCATCGGGTTGACAAAAGCATAGAATGGGTGACTATCCGATTGCGCCTGATGATGGTCAAACACCAATGTATCAGTGCCAAAATCAGTGGGCAAATCAAAGCCCGTGCCACAATCGGCACATAATATTAATTCAGCACCTTGTGATTGCAATGATTGTAAAACTTCAAGCCTAACGCCATAGCCATCTTTTTCGCGGCTTGGAATATAAAATAAAAACGGCACATTCAGCGCACGAAAATAGCGGATAAAAAGCGCGGCAGAACAGGCACCATCAACATCATAATCGCTGTAAATCGCTATTTTTTCTTGATGAATTACCGCTTCAGCCAAGCGTTGCACTGCTTTTTGCATATCGGGCAGTAAATAAGGGTCGGGCAATAGGTTTTTCAGGCGCGGTTCAAAAAAATCGGAAATCTGTTCGGGTGCAATGCCACGCATCTCTAATAATTTGAGTAAAAAATCAGGCAATTGCTTGCCGATTGCATCTGATGCCTTCATGTTTTCTTGAGTGTTTTCTGGTAGAGGCTGATAGGTGGCAATGTGCCAAACTTTACCCAACACAGATTGCTGGTTATTACTCACAGCATTTTATTATGAATAATCCGTTGCGAACGGCTATAGGCATCAATCACCAATGTATTGACTGTATATTTACCATTTTTGTGATGCACACCCTTCATCAATGTGCCATCAGTAACGGCGGCGGCGCAAAAAATCATGTCATCGCCAGCGGCAAGTTCGTTGATGCTATAAATCTTATCAAAATCAGTGATACCAGTTTTACTTGCCCTTGCGCGCTCATCATCATTGCGAAACAGCAATTTGCCTTGAAAATCACCACCAATCGCCCGTAACGCACATGCTGTCAGCACACCTTCAGGCGCACCGCCACTGCCCATATAAATATCGACATTATTGTGACTTGGCACAGTTTCCATCGCGCCAAAAATATCACCATCGCCAATCAATTTAATCCGCCCGCCCGCGCTTAACACTTGCTCTATCAGAGGCTGATTGCGTTCCCGTTCTAATAGGCAAACCGTCACATCTTTGATATTTTTATCCAATGCTTTGGCAGTAATCGCCATATTTTCTTGCACCGAATTTTCCAATGATACGTGCCCTTGTGGCACTGCTGGCCCCACCGCAATTTTTTGCATATACACATCTGGCGCATGTAAAAACGCACCCTTTGGTGCAAACGCAATCACTGCCAGTGAATTATTACCTTGCGTGGCACAGATGGTTGTGCCCTCTAGCGGGTCAAGCGCAATATCCACTTCTACCGCCTCATTGATAGTGTCATGCCCTTTGCCGACTTTTTCACCAATATAGAGCATGGGTGCTTCATCGCGTTCACCCTCGCCAATCACGACTGTGCCAGCAATATCGAGCTGCATTAGCGATGCGCGCATCGCATCAACCGCCGCTTGGTCTGCTGCTTTATCGTTACCGCGCCCAATCCAATCATGGCAGGCAATTGCCGCTTGTTCGGCAACATGAACAGCATCATAAATTAAGGAAGGGGGGAGTTTATTCATCAGCCATTACATGAAGAGACGTGCGTCAGATGACATATTGGCATAGAGCCCTGCCACATATTCTTCATAACCATTATAAAGACGCGTTGGCACCCGTTCGTTACTGCCCAGCAATCTTTCTGATGCTTGCGACCAACGGCGATGCGGCACTTCAGGATTAACATTTGCCCAAAAACCATATTCTTTAGGGGCGCTTTCTTCCCAAAAACTAACAGGCCTATCTTTGGTAAATTGAATCCGCACGATTGATTTAATAGATTTAAACCCATATTTCCACGGCAATACCAAGCGAAGTGGTGCGCCATTTTGTTTTGGTATGGGTTTGCCATAAAGCCCTGTAGCAATAAAGCATAATTCATTCATCGCTTCTTCCACCGTTACGCCTTCCAAATAAGGCCAAGGATGCCAAGGCTGACTAATGCCCGGCATGGTTTCGCCATCTGCCAATGTTTCAAAACTAATATAGCGCGCTGATGATAAGGGCTTGGCAAATTTAACCAAATGTTTCATTTCAAAACCCGACCATGGCACCGTCATCGCCCATGTTTCAACACAGCGATGGCGTAAAATTCTTTCTTCAAGTGGCATTTGACGCACTAATTTATCAAAATCCACCGTCATTGGTTTTTCAACCAAGCCTTCAATCCGCACCTGCCATGGGCTGATTCTTAATTTCTGCGCACTATTGGCAATGCTTTTATGCGAACCAAATTCATAAAAATTATTATAGGTGGTGGCATAGCGTTCCCCTGTTAATTCGCGCTCACCCTTATATTTAGGATTGTTCTTAACGGGATATAAATCTTTCCACGGATTAAGGCTGGCATCAGCATGTGCCGATGGCGCGTAAAGCATACCAGATGCCATCACACCTGATGCTATACCACCAATACCCATTTTTTTAAGCCATTGCCGTCTGTTCAGATAAACCTGCTCATCAGTTGCCGTTGATTCTGGTAAATGCCAACCAGGGCGTTTTAAGTAAATCATGTTATCACCTTGTATTTTATACTTTATTCTTTCAATAGAAGCATAAGTCAATTCAACCTAAAAGTCAAGAAACCCCTCATAATCTCGTTTTTTATCTTTCAGCAAAATAACGTTTAATCAGCGCGTACGGAAATCCCCGATTGCGTAATTTTTGTTCGGTAGCTTCGGCATCTTGCAAATGTAATTTGCGTTTAAGCGCATAGGTTTTTAACGCGTCAAATTCGGCATCAGGATTATCTTCTATCATTTGCGCGAACATCTTATCAATCATATCGGTGGTAATTCCTTGCTGATACAGCTTCATTCGCACCATCATCAAAGAATCGCCTTTAGCAAACCGTGATGCACATCTTACCTCGACAAATTTTGCATCATCAATGAATTTTTCTTGCTGTAATGTTTCTATAATATCGGGAATCAACATATAGGCTTGGTTGGCTTCGGCTTCATCATCAGCATGTTTTTTGATATGACGCTGTAAAATTTCTTTAAGGCGATTTGCGCTACCACCATAACGCGCCGCATGATAAATTGCCTTTTGATACAATCCGTTTTGAGTGATTTTTGGGTTTATATTCTGGCTTATATCATTGGCATCATCGGCTGATGACATTATTCACCACGCACCAATTTATCATAATCTTCCATCATCATTTTACAGATTTTTGCGGGCGTGAATGCGACATCATCAATCTGCCTGACGGGCGTAATTTCAGCCGCCGTGCCTGTTAGAAACACCTCATCTGCCTTTTTAATATCTTCAGGCATGATGCGCGTTTCCACCACTTCAATACCGTTTCTTTTGGCAATATCAATTGCGGTGCGGCGGGTGATACCATCTAGCACGCAATCAACAATCGGCGTTAATAATTTGCCATCAACCACAAAGAATATATTCGCGCCAGTGGCTTCGGTAACATAGCCCCGATAATCTAGCATCAGCGCATCATCAAAACCCATCCGTTCGGTTTCGTGCTTGGCAAGCGTACAAATCATATATAGACCTGCCGCTTTGCTTTTCACGGGCGCACTCATCGCTGATGGGCGACGCCATTTGGTCGTCTTCATGGTGATGCCTTCAAATTTATTATCAAAATAATTGCCCCATTGCCATGCTGCCACCGAAACATGCACTTTGGTTGCCTGTGCCGCAATGCCCATCGCTTCAGGGCCACGCCATGCA
>JAHZMA010000107.1 GCA_022599575.1 Alphaproteobacteria bacterium
ACGAAGGTATGGCTTTGCCATACCGAGTGTATGAAGGATAAATAAGATGAAATATATCCCACCCTTAAATGAGCCTGAAAATGCCAGCTATGTAGATGGTGACGCCAGTAAAGGAACGCTTGGTAGCCGTGTGCCAGCCGCTAGTTTAGAACACCCCCAACGCGAAATTGTCAATGTGATTAGCGAAAGTGGCTTAACCCCGTCTAGCAAAGATACTGATCAATTATATAAAGCCATTCGAAAATTATGTGCGCCCGCGGGGCAAATTATGATGTGGGGTGGCGCCAGTGGTGCTTCTGTGCCAAAAGGTTTTTTATATTGTAATGGGCAAGCAGTTAGCCGCACCAAATATGCTGATTTATTTGCCGTGATTGGAACAACACATGGCGCAGGCAATGGCGCGAACACTTTTAATGTACCAAATATGCGTGGCAGATTTGCGTTGGGGGGTGATAATGATATAACACCTGGCGATACAGGCGGTTCTTGGACAAAAACCTTGGATACAGGCAATAGCACGGTTGATATTAGCGGTAAAACAAAAGGGCATCAGCTTTCGGAAGCAGAAATGCCAGAACATTATCATTTTATAGCAAATACCGATATTCCACCAACCTTTACAGGTAAAGGAACCTATACTCATTATGTTCTGCCTACAAATTCTATACCCCGTGCCTACACACGTTCCACTCAAAATAGCGGAAATGACCAGAGCTATTGGTTGCCAGGCACCTCAGCTGAACCAAATGTTGGACGCACAAGTAAGGCAGGCAACGATACCGCCCACGACCATGATGTAAATATATCTAAAACTGGTAATCACAACCACGCCATTACCAATATGGATGTAACCAACCCCTATTATACGCTGATTTATATGATACGGACATAGAAGCGAATGGCGATGAGACCGCTTGCAGGCAATCTCATCGCTATTGGGCAAGCATTAGCATACACCAGCCCTCAGATAATCACATCACATAATTATCCATCCGCATAGTTGGATACGCATATTTTATGCCAAAGGAATATTATTATGATGGAGTCTATCCGTTGTCATGCTTGCAAAAAGAAATTAGCAGAAACCGCTTCCTTTAGCGGTGAACTTGTGATAAAATGCAATAGATGTAAAGCAATCAATTCTTTGCGGGTCATGAGCCCCTCGCCTGATAGCCATAGTGCTACAATAACAGGACATAATCATGGCCAAACTACCCCCTCTTTACCCCGATGCGCCTAACCGCCCATCTACTTCAGTTTATAGGCAACAATATGGCGTTATTGTTATTTGCCAAAGTGAAGCCCAGCAACAAAAAGCCTATAATCACTTAAAGCAATTTGATTATAGCCTTAAATTGGTGAGGACATAATCATGCAGATAGATATTAATCACCCTGACCCTAGCTTTAATTCATACCGTGCGGGTCTCGTAAAAAGCCTTTTCAATGCCCATGAAGGCGGGTTTAACCACATTGCCGAATTGCCGTTAGAACAATGTGCTGATTGGCAAATTGGGTTAGTAGTGGGGTCTTCTGGCTCTGGTAAAACATCTATTGGCAAAAAGATATTTGATGATAAAACATTTTTTAAGGCTCATTCATGGGATAAGAAAAAGCCAATCATTGACCAGATATCAGCACGTGGCAGTTTTGATGATGCTTGTGCTTCGCTTTCGCAAGTTGGGCTAGGCTCTTGCCCCGCTTGGTTGCGCCCTTATCATCTGCTATCAAATGGTGAGCAGTTCCGTGCCGACCTTGCCCGCATCATTGCCGAACCACCTGATGAGATTGTAATTGATGAATTCACATCAGTTGTTGATAGGCAAGTGGCTAGAATAGGCGCGTTTGCATTTGCCAAAGGTTGGCGCAAGCATAAAAGCAAGCAAGTGGTGCTATTATCATGCCATCACGATATTGTTGATTGGCTTTCACCTGATTGGATTTATAACACTGATACAAGGCAATTTACATTGCCGAGGGGGTCTCTTCAGCGACCAAAAATTACGCTTGAAATTAGGCAGGGTAATTGGGGATTATGGCCGCTTTTTGAGTCACATCATTATTTGAAACTGCCCTTTATGGTTGCCGCTAAAAATTATGTTGGCTTTGTTGATGGTGCGCCTGTTGCCCATATTGCCGTTGGCACGCGCCCGGGACTTGTGGAAGCGCGGGCTTGCCGTTTGGTGGTAATGCCCGAATGGCAAGGATGCGGTGTGGGATTATCCTTCCTGAACGCGGTATGTGATTTATGGCGGCGCGGTGACAATTACATCAATAAACCCGTGCCAGTGTTGTTTCATACCAGCCACCCCGCATTAGCATCAATATTACGCAAGCACCCATTATGGGAGCAATCAAGCTGTCATTTAATAGGTGGTAAGGCAAGCAAAAAAAACTCATTAGTGCGTGGCAAAATGGGCGGGCATTTTAGAGCCATTCAAGGCTTCCGATATTATGGCGAGGTGCGACAAGATGCATGATAGACTACTAGAAGAGCATCATCAGCAATTCAGCATCACTTTATTGGGTGATAAATGGTTGCGTGATAAGGTGTTTAACGCCTGCGCGGACATGGTTACAGTCAAAACGGTTATTGGTGGCAATAAAAGCCTTGATGCCGTGCCGATATGTGATTTATTGGTGCTAGCGCATTGCGCCCGATTTATTCCAGATGATATTCGCAACCGCGCACGGCTAGGCGCAATTGCTTACCACCCATCATTATTGCCACGTCATCGTGGGCGTTCAGCTGTTGAATGGACGATTAGAATGCGCGACCCCATCGCTGGCGGTTCAGTGTTTTGGCTTAACGATAAAGCGGATGGTGGTGCTATTCAATCGCAAGATTGGTGCTTTGTAGCGAATGATGATACGCCTCAATCATTATGGCGCCGAGAACTTTCCCCAATGGGTGTGCGATTGCTTACTGAAAGTATAAGACAAATTATGGCGGGTAATATTATCAGGCAGGAACAGTGTGAGGCGTTTGCCACGTTCGAGCCTGCTATTATTAAACATCAATCATTATCAGATAAGGGATAAAATCATGAAGCATATATCAGTTTCTGAAACACAACCGCTTGCGCCTTATTTTGGTGGTAAGGTGCGGTTGGCAAAACAAATCACCCGCCATATTGCCGATATACCGCATAAATGCTATGCTGAGCCGTTTATTGGTATGGGTGGCGTTTTTCTGCGCCGTCCGTTTAAGGCACGGGTGGAAGTGATAAATGATATCAATAGCGAGGTTACCAATCTATTTCGTATCATTCAAAACCACTATCAGCCTTTCATGGAATTGATGCAGTATCAGCTTCATAGCCGTGCAGAATTTAACAGGCATCTTAAAACTGACCCATCTACCCTCACCGATTTACAACGTGCGGTGAGGTTTTTATATCTACAATTATGCGCCTATGGTGGCATGTTGCGGTGGCAATCATTTTCGGTAAGTGCGAATAGAGGCGGTAAAGTAAATATGAAACGGCTTGCGCCTATGATTGAAAAGTTGCACGCGCGGATTACGGCCATAAAGATTGAAAATTTGCATTATGCCGAATTTGTTACGCGCTATGATACGCCTAACACGCTATTCTACCTTGACCCGCCTTATGTGGGCAATGAA
Source organism: Alphaproteobacteria bacterium (assembly GCA_022599575.1). Classification (GTDB taxonomy): domain Bacteria; phylum Pseudomonadota; class Alphaproteobacteria; order JABAAW01; family JAHZMA01; genus JAHZMA01. Next base: position 3,625 of record JAHZMA010000107.1, read on the forward strand.
AAAACTTATGTTGAAAAAGGCTTTACGCCAGATGATTTTGCAAAGATAGCTGAACTGATGGCAGGGATTGATGGACGGTTTATTTTATCTATCAATGACACGCCAGCGATTAGAAAGTTGTTTGCAAGATTTAATATCAGCGAAATTGATAATTTATACACATGCAATCATCAGCAAAAGAAAGTTACCGAGTTGCTGATTGGTAATTGACAAACGCATCGATTCGACCGATTTGCTTTGCACCAAAGGAACAATCAAAGGCGTTTTAAGATAATGTGCAGAGTTGTCAATTTTAAGGTAGGAACGCAAACGCATCAACGCGAAAATTATGATTTTTTGCTTCCCAACCTTAAAAATGAAGCGTAAATTTTCTTTATAAATTGAAAAAAGCATTGAAAGGAAATAAGCATGTCAATTTTTAATAATAAATTCGGTGTTGAGATTGAATTCAAAGGCATCAGCAATAATAAAGCGGCACAGATATTAAATTTGGTTAATGTCGA
>JAHZMA010000108.1 GCA_022599575.1 Alphaproteobacteria bacterium
AAAATTTCGGTATAGAATTTTTTAGAAGCTGTTAAATCTTGCACATTCAAATGGACATGGCTAAGGCGCACAACATTAAAATCAGGATAAAGATTGGGGGCTGGAATCGGCATTGCTTAAGCTCCTAATTGTGGGATTTTATGGGGTTTGGTGGCAAAACCGATATTTTTGGTTTCCATATAAAAATCAAACGACCAATCACCACCATCGCGCCCAATGCCAGAATATTTCATGCCACCAAAGGGCGAGGGCAAATGGCGTAAATTTTCAGAATTCACCCATATCATGCCCGCTTCTAGCGCATCAGAAACCCGCAAGGCTTGCTGGTTATTATCAGTCCATAAGTAAGCTGCTAGCCCATAATCAACATCATTGGCAATGTTAATCGCATCTTGCTCGGTTTTGAAAGGAATCGCTGTTAGCACAGGTCCAAAAATTTCTTCTTGGGCAATTCGCATTTTATTATTGGCATTGGTGAATAGGGTAGGTGGCACATAGCAAGTGCCAGAACAATTACCAGAACAATTATTTTCCATGCCTTGCACGGGCTCACCGCCCAAAGCGATCGTCGCGCCTTCTTGCTTGGCAATATCAAAATAAGAAGTTACCTTATCAAAATGAGTAGGGTGAATCAGCGGCCCTATCACTGTTTTTGGGTCAAGCGGATGCCCAACTTTAATGGTTTTTGCTTTGCGAGCAACCATGTCTGTAAATTTACCATAGATTTTTTCTTCTATTAGCAAGCGCGATGACGAGGTGCATCGCTCACCATTGAGTGAATAAATCATAAAAATGGCGGCATCAGCAGCGCGTTCAAGGTCAGAATTTGCAAACACAATCACAGGGTTTTTACCGCCCAACTCATAGTGACAGCGTTTGAGTGTATCTGCGCCTTGTTTGCTAATCATGGCACCCGTTTTACTTTCGCCCACAAAGGCAATCGCCTTAATCGCCTTATGTTCGGTAAGGGCGCGCCCCGTATCCTCACCCATGCCATTGACCAAATTCCATACCCCTTTAGGCAAGCCTGCCTCTTCGGCAATTTCTACCAGCAATCGGGCGGTGAGTGGCGATAATTCAGCGGGCTTATGCACGATTGTACAGCCCGCTGCCAATGCTGGCGCAATCTTCCATGTGGAAAGCATGAAAGGCGTGTTCCATGGGGTGATAATGCCTATCGGGCCAATGGGTTTGCGCGACGTGATGTTAATTTGCCCGCTACAATAAAGGCTTTTACCATCGCGTGCGCTAGGCGCCATATCGGCAAAATAGCGGAAATTTTCAGCACCTCTGATGGCGGCTTTTGCCATAAAACGAATGGCTTGCCCCGTATCCACAGATTCAATAATACTAATTTCTTCGGCACGTGCTTCAATGATGTCAGCAATTTTATGCAAGATTTTTTTACGTTCCACTCCCGATAGTGCCGCCCATTCCTGAAACGCTTCTTTAGCTGCGATGGCGGCTTTATCAATATCTTGTTTGGTGCCATAAGCGACTGTGGCAATGGGTTGTAAATCAATCGGTGAGATAACCTCAAACACACCACCATCTGAAGCCTGCATATCTTGCCCATTAATGTGGTTAAGAACGGGTTTTTCTTGAAATTTCTTGAGATATTTTTCAGCTTTTTGTAAATTATTTTCTAACGACATAAATGTTATTCCTTACCAATGCGCTGATGAATCGGATTCACCTTCCATGATGTTTCTTGCAATTCAATAAGCTCTAATGATGCCATTAAATAGCCTTTTGCCAATTCATCTTTAAAAAAATCTTGCGTGGCTTGCATTAACATCTCACCTGTTTCCTGCTTTTGTTCTAAAGAACGCCCTTTGCCAAGTCGAAAAATCATATCAATAAAAGCATTATCCTGATGCCCATCAGCAAGCGCATAATGTTTTTGTGGTTCTGCCCTTACCCTAATACCACCAAGCGGATAGGTTTTAAGAGTTGTAATTTTTTGGCGCATCAGCTCACAAAATGCGCTGAGATCAGCTTTATCTTCTAAATTGGCAGAATATTGAATAAGCAAATGTGGCATTGATGCCGCCCCTAAATATTGGTTTAAAGATTGTCTATTTATTTAACATGTGAAGTATTTTGTCAAGTGATTTTTGTATAATATATCTTTTTTACTTGACATATTAAGGGCAATAACGCCAGATTGTTTTACCAAAATGAATGTAAATAATTGAGATAGGCAAAATATGAGTCATGAAAAACGATATAGCAAGCAACCGATATTAGATGATAACATGATTGTAACAACACGGCAAAGCCTGCCGATTTCATTACTTCGCACCCGTGAATTAATCATGCGCGATATTCGTCCGATTTTACAAAAATATGAGTTAACCGAACAGCAATGGCGATTTTTACGTGTGGTTTCCGAATTCAACCATGCCGATGCCAGTTTAATTGCCGATAAGGCTTGTTTGCTAGCACCAAGCGTTACCCGTATTTTGCGTAATCTTGTTAAAAGGGGCTATGTAACCAGCCATACTGACCCAACTGATAAAAGACGGTTGATTGTTAAAATCACTGATGATGCAAAAATATTAATTCAGCAAGTGTTACAAGAAACCAATCATACATTTGAGCAGATGCGACATATTGTTGGTGAGAAACGTTGGGAACAGCTGGTGAATTTACTGATGGAAATTCGCGATGATATTAATCAAGCATCAAAACGTTGAAAAGCTGTATCTAGCGCATTAAGTATTTTATCAATATCAGCTTCAGTTACAATCAATGGTGGCGATAAAATAATATTCGCGCCTGAAGCACGTACCATCACCCCTGCTTGATAAGTGGCTTCATGTATTTTAGCGATGGTTTCTTTATCAATCGGGGTTTTATGTTCTTTATCTGAAACCAATTCTAGCGCGCACATCAGCCCATAACCGCCACGTACATCGCCGATAATAGGATATTGCTTTGCCAAATCCAGCAAGCCTTGATGAAGCTGTTGCCCCCGAATTTTGGCATTTTTGTAAATTTCTTGTTCCTGCATCACGCGTAAACTCGCTAATGCCGCCGCCGCACCTACGGGGTGCCCCGAATAAGTATACCCGCTGCTAATCGTGGCTTTTCCGCTTTTATCTTGTTCGAATGTTTCGGCAATCGTTTGATTTATCATCACCGCGCCAAACGGGAAATAACCATTGGTAATGGCTTTTGCTGTTACCATCATATCGGGCTTAACACCAAAAAGTCGCGCACCACTCCATGCCCCAGCACGACCATAGGCTGTAATTACCTCATCAGAAATTAACAAAATATTATGTTCTTTGCATATTTTGCTTATTATTGGCATAAAGCTAGGATGGGCGGGAATAACGCCACCTGCACCCAATACGGGCTCCATAATCATGGCGGCGATGGTTTCAGCATTTTGAAATTGAATCTCATCTTTTAATGCTTGCGCGCATAATAAAGCTAATTTTTCAGGGTCGGTTTCATTGAAAGGGTTGCGATAAGTATAGGGGCTAGGGATATGGTAACAGCCATGCAATAAAGGCTCATATTGGGTGCGAAAATTGCTGTTGCCATTAACAGATGCGCCGCCCATATGCGTGCCATGATAGCCTTTTTTGAGAGATAGAAACTTAACTTTTCCGCTCTCACCCCGAATTTTATGATATTGCCTTGCAAGCCGTAGCGCGATTTCAACGCCATCAGACCCGCCTGATGTAAAAAAAGAACGGACTAGCCCATCGGGGGCAAAAAATTCTTTTAGCTGATATGAAAGCTCAATCACTGCTTCGTTACTGCTGCCACGAAAAATAGAATAATAAGGCAATTTCGCCAACTGGTCGGTGATGGCTTGCTTAATTTCATCACAGGAAAAACCCAGATTCACATTCCATAAGCCACCAATCGCATCAAGCACCTTATTGCCATCAATATCGGTGATATAAACCCCTTCAGCTTCCATGATAATTTTAGGGCGGTTGGCAAGGCTATCAGCGGGATGCGCCATAGGATGCCATAAATGTTCAGCATTATTAGCGTTAAGAAAATTATGGTCTTTCATCTTATTGTCTCCTATTCAATCGCAAGTAATTTAAGGGTTTGATGATAACTTGCTTGAGGTTGCATCACATCAAAATGCACAGTTTGCATCCCAATATTTTGCGCGCCTGCAATATTGCGCCATTGGTCATCAACAAATATTGTTTGTTCTGCTTTAAGGTTAAGCGCGTTTAATACCGCCTGATAGCTGCGTGGGTCTGGCTTTAAGATTTTTGTATAAGTTGCATCAATGATGCTATCAAAATCATTGATAAAGGGCAATGTTTTTTTGAAATCTTTGCCATAAAATAAATCTAACTCATTGGATAAAATGGCAGTGGCAATAGATGCTTGAGATGCTTGCTTCACCTTTGCCAATGTCACCAAAAATTCGGGGCGGATAAAATCAATCGGGTTGGCATTGCCACGGGCTGCCAACACAAAATCTTGCATATGTTGCCAATCTTTGCCGATTAATAAACCTGTTTCTTTAGCGCGGATATGCCAATAATCGCGTTCGGTGATTTTATCAGCACACATATCTTGCCATAAAGCATCGCTTTCAGGCGCGAACGGGCCTTGCCATGTAAGAGTATATGGTGCAAGCCCTAATACGCGTTCCGTATCGCGATGGGTTTCAAATAGGGTTTTGGTAATCACCCCGCCAAAATCTAAAATCAATGCTTGTTTTTTCATCGCGCGCACGATACTGTTCATATAAAATTACTTAACATGTTAAATTTTCTTGACATAAAAACATAAATAATGCAAACATTATTTTACATTATCATCATAATTGTTACATGATAGGAAGCTAATATGGTAACACAGGCACAGATTGATTTGCTTCGGCATCAAGAAATTCCACAACAAAAATTATTAATCAATGGCAAATTCAAGCAAGGTGAAGCAGATAATCTGGCGATTATTAGCCCGATTGATGGTGCGGTGCTTACCCATATTGCCAATGCGACTGCGAATGATGTTGATGAAGCCGTTATGGCGGCAAGAAAAAGTTACGAATCAGGAATATGGGCAAAACAATCACCTGCTGCCAGAAAAAAAATCTTATTTCGCATTGCAGAATTGATTGAAACCCAAGCGTTAGAATTGGCAGTGCTAGGTGTGCGTGATAATGGCACTGAAATTGGCATGGCATTGCGGGCAGAGCCAGGGTCAGCCGCTGGCACATTTCGCTATTATGCCGAAGCGCTTGATAAAATTAATGGTGAGGTAACCCCCACTGATGAGGCTTTTCTGGGCATGGTGTTGCGCGAACCTTTAGGTGTGGTGGGTGCGATTGTGCCATGGAATTTTCCTTTGATGATTGCGGCATGGAAAATCGCCCCTGCTTTGGCGATGGGCAATAGTGTTGTGTTAAAGCCATCAGAACAAGCATCATTAAGCGTGCTAAAATTAGGCGAGATATGTTTGCAAGCAGGCTTGCCCGAAGGGGTGCTGAATATTGTTACGGGCAAGGGCAGTGTGGTGGGCAATGCGATGGCGCATCACCATGATATTGATGCGATTGGTTTTACTGGGTCAGGCAGAGTGGGTGCTAGTCTGATGCAAGCGGCGGCACAATCAAATCTAAAACGCTTATTTTTGGAATTGGGTGGCAAATCGCCTAATATTATTTTTGCCGATACCAAAGATTTAATCCAAGCGGCTAAAGTTTCTGCCAATGGCATTTTTAGAAATTCGGGCGAGGTATGTGTGGCAGGGTCAAGGCTTTTGGTGGAAGAATCGATTGCGGAAGAATTTACCAGTGAACTCATAAAAATTGCCAAAAATTTCAAAATAGGCGACCCGCTTGATGTGACGAACGATATTGGCGCGGTATCAAACCAGCAACAGCTTATCAGCGACATTGAATTTGTTGGCAATGCCACACAAGAGGGGGCAAATTTATTGCAAGGTGGTAAGCGTATTTTACAAGAAACAGGTGGTTTCTATATGCAACCAACTATTTTCACTGATGTTACGGCTGAGATGACGATTTTCAAAAATGAGGTCTTTGGTCCTATCTTAACCATCACCCCGTTTAAAGATGAAGCGCATGCCCTTACACTTGCCAATGATTCTATCTTTGGCTTGGCTTCTGCGGTTTGGACTGAAAATCTATCGCGCGCACACCGAATGATACGGCATATTAAAGCAGGGATTGTTTATGTCAACACTTATGGCGGTGCTGATAATAGCGTGCCGATGGCGGCGGCCAAACAATCGGGCAATGGCATTGATAAATCCTTACATGCACTTACAACATATAGCCAGCTAAAAACCGCATGGATAAAATTATCATGAGCAAAACCATTTTAATTATCGGCACTTATGATACGAAACAGGCAGAGTTGAATTTTTTGGCAGAGGTGATTCAAAATGCTGGCGGTAATATCTGGCAAATGGATGTTTCGGTGCTTGGCGATAGCGAGACAAAATGCGAGACCAGCAAACATGATGTGATGCAAATGGCGGGCACTGATTTGCAACAATTACTTTCATTAGATGATGAAAATCTTGCCTTTCAAAAAATGGCGCAAGGCGCGAAGCAAAAAACTACCGAATTATATCGGGCGGGCAAGATTGATGGCATGATTGTATTGGGTGGCACAATGGGCACTGATTTAGCACTTGATTGTGCCAATGCCTTACCGATAGGGGTGCCGAAATTAATCGTTTCCACCATTGCATTCTCACCGCTGATTCCGATTGAACGTCTGCCAACCGATGCCCAAATGATGCTATGGGCGGGCGGGCTATATGGCTTAAATTCAATTTGCAAAGCGATTTTAAGTCAAGCGGCAGGCAGTGTTTTAGGGGCGGCGCAAACGGCGCAACCATACAAACGCGATAAGCCACTGATAGGCATGACCAGTCTTGGCAAAACCACATTGACATATATGACGGTTTTAAAGCCAGAATTAGAAAAGAGAGGCTTTGAATTGGCGGTGTTTCATTCAACAGGACTTGGCGGACGCGCTTTTGAAAATTTAGCGAAACAATATCAATTTGCTTGCGTGTTTGATTTTTGCTTGCAAGAATTTATCAATGGCATCAATCAATCGCCTGTTAATTCTGGTGCTGATAGGCTTAGCAATGCGGGGCTTGCGGAGATACCGCAATTAATCGCCCCTGGTGCAACCGATATTATTGACTTTTTAGCGCATGAATCACCACCCGAAAATCTTGCAGGGCGCGCGCATCATGCCCATAATCGCCTGATTGATTCTGCACTCGCCACGCCTGAAGAAAGGCGTGAATTGGTGCATGCCATGCTTAAAAAACTTAAATCTGCCACAACACCCATCAAAGCACCCGTGCATATTTTTATTCCTAAATTAGGAGTAGAAGAATGGGATAGGGAAGGCAATCCTGCTTATCACCCTGAAGGCTTGCACGCCTTTAATCAGGCGGCTGAAGAAATTTTAGTGCCAAACATACCAACCACTATGCTAGATTGCCATATCAATGATAAAGCTTTCACCGATGCGGTGCTGACTGTTTTTGATGAATGGCTGGCAAAGGGCATTGTTAACAATAAATAGGAATCACTATGGCTGCCATCAAAAATATTTTATTCATTATGTTTGACCAGTTGCGCTATGATTATCTCAGCTGTTATGGGCATCAAACATTGCAAACCCCCCATATTGACGCATTGGCGCAAAAAGGCGTGCGCTTTACCAATTGCTATGTGCAAGCCCCCGTATGTGGCCCGTCGCGAATGAGCACCTATACGGGGCGTTATGTCAATTCGCATGGTTCTTCTTATAATAATATCCCGCTGAATGTAGGTGAAATCACATTAGGTGACCATTTGCGGAAATATGGCATGGATTGCGTGTTAATTGGCAAAACCCATATGGAAATGGATAAAGAGGGCATGAAACGGCTAGGGTTACTGCCAGAATCAGTGATTGGTGCAAGGGTAAGCGAAGCAGGGTTTGATGCTTATATCCGCGATGATGGCTTATGGGCGGTAGGCCCTAATGGTGCTTATGATGAAAAACGCTCACCCTATAATGAATATTTGAAAATGCAAGGCTATCCAAGCGATAATCCATGGGCTGATTATGCCAATGCAGG
>JAHZMA010000109.1 GCA_022599575.1 Alphaproteobacteria bacterium
TAGCCATGTATATAAAAACCAGAATGGTTTAACAATGATGTAATCAATTTGCGTCCGCACCAATATTTTCAACAATAATCTATTCCTCCGAGTATCTTTCGATATTCCTTTATTGTTAAAATCATGCTCCATCAGCAACCAACGTTTGGTAGGGTTTTTTTCTTCATGTAGCATGATGTGCATGTCGTTTAATGCCCGTAACATCTTAAGAAACATGATATTTATCGTTCGTTTCATACCTTTTTTTTCGGATTTTTGCCAAAAAGACAAAGCGGCTTTAATATACTTTTCAGCTTGTTTGGTGTAATAAATAGCAAACTTACCTCCGCTTAATTGATTAAAAGCAAATTGACGCTCGATCATACTATATGTTTGTTCAAACGCATTTTTGCCTGACCATACACCATTGCCATGATAAACATAACAAGATAGTGGTTTATTTATATAGCCGCAATCACCATGATAAAAATATAAGAATTGAAAGGTTATATCAGAAAACCGTCTAAAACTCCCTATTCCATTCCAAATATCTATAAATATATTACGAAACATTGCTGTTGTGCCCTGAGTGCCCCTAACGCGCTGAAACCAATCTTGATAATCAAAAATCATTGATGGTATATTCTCTGATACAGCCACCCTTACTTTCCCTGATATTTGGTTATCTATGATTAGATTACTATAGCAAGCAGTCAGTGCCTGATTTCTATCCAATACACCAATTTGTTGCTGAAATTTTGTTTCATTGATATAGTAATCATCACCTTCTAAAATCGCCCAATATTGCCCTTTCATTTGCGGACCTGCCATTGCGATAGAGAACTTACCACCATATTTCTTACTGCCATAGCGTTTTTTATTGAATAAAAATTTGATATTCTTAAATTTATCTTTATAGCTCAGTAAAATTTCTTGTGTTCTATCGCTAGAACAATCATCACAGACCAATATTTCATACTCAAAATTCACCTTTTGTGCCAAAATAGAATCCATTGCCCGCGCAACTGTATCTTCGTGATTATAACATGAAATAATAACACTTAACTTGAGCGTTAAATCATCAAAATTTTCTCTCTTTTTAACATTATCAAAACTAAACCATGGCATACTGAAACAAATCCTATATTATTCACGATTTTTTATATAAAAAATAATACCATAGCTTATTCAAAATTTTTGGTAAAGCCAATGGTGCTGTTTTGCACACCTAATTTCTTTGGCTTTAATGCTGATGCTGGGCCACAATATCGTGGGCGGCTTGATGATGTGAAGATGAATGCAAGCGCAGAAAACCGAAATACTAATTTATTAAACGCCATGCGCCAAATTGCACAAACTGGCAATGGGCCTAAAAAACAAATTGCATCAATGGGCTGTTCTATTAAGTGGCGTAAATATCATGCGTCATATTGCGTAACAATAGCGCAAATTTTTGCTATACTATCTTCAGGCAAATCCCCATAAAATGGCAAGCATAAAATTTGTTCTGCAATCATATTGGCAATCGGTAATTTTGCTTTACTAGCAGATGGTAAATTCTGATAGCAAGGATAATTGCTACAAAGCGGGTAAAAATATTTACGGGCAAAGATATTTTCATCACGCAAAGATTGATAGATATAGTTGCGAATCTGCTTGCTACTGGTATTATCACCCATCAGGCGCACAGATAAATATTGCAAACTATGGGTGAGATGAGCAGGAAAATCCAACATTATTATACCATCATGCCCCGATAAATATTGCTGATATAATGATAAGACGCGATTCCGTTTGGCAATTTCTTGATGCAATGCCTGTAAATTCACGCGTCCGATGGCGGCATGAAACTCGCTCATTTTACCATTCAACCCCGTTCCTATCACTTCCCCCTCATATTTAATACCAAAATTTTTCATCAATGTTAGTTTTTCGGGCAATGAAGCATCACGACAAACCAATCCGCCACCTTCGATGGTAGAAAATAATTTGGTGGCATGAAAGCTAAACATTGATATATCGCCATAATGCGCGATTGATTTGCCATGTAGCTTGCTGATAAAGCAATGGGCGGCATCATAAATCACTTTCAGCTGATGCTTATCTGCAATCGCTTGAATTGCCATAACATCACATGCCATGCCATAGACATGCACACCCAAAATTGCCGATGTTCGTTTTGTTATCAGCGCTTCAATCTTATCAGGCGCGATGCACATTGTGGCTTCATCAATATCGCAAAATACAGGCGTTAGGCCCAGCCATTCTAACGCGTGAATGGTGGCAGGGAACGTAAATGGCGTGGTAATCACCTCGCCTTTTAGCCCTAACGCCTTTAGCCCCATCAATAACGCAATCGTGCCATTGCAAAATAGCGAGATATTCGGCACGTCAAGATAATTGATAAGTTCTTGCTGTAACGCCTGTATTTGCCCGCCATCATTGGTGAATTGTCCGCTTTGTAGCACAGTGGTAACTGCTTTAAGCACCGCATCATCATCGGCAATGAATGGCTTTGTAACGTAGATTGGTGGGGTGTTCATTATTATCGACTGTACAAATTCCTATTGACTTAACAAGCGACAACTTTATATCATAACATTAGACATATCAATATAATTTCATTATAATTGTATCGTTCCTTATTCATGTGATTATCGGGCAAATGTAGTTATGGAAAAAATTTTATTTCTTGGCGGTTCTCATTTTCAAGTGCCAGCCATAAAAATGGCAAAAAAATTAGGGTATTATATTATTACCTGCGATTATTTACCTGATAATCCGGGACACAAATATAGCGATGAGTATCATAATATTAGCACAACTGATATTGATAAAATATTATCGCTGGCAAAGAAGTTGCAAATTGATGGCATTGTGGCTTATGCATCCGACCCAGCGGCAATTCCAGCAGCAAAAGTTGCAGAAAAATTAAATTTACCCACAACCAATTCAAAAGCAATAGAAACGCTTGCATTAAAACATAAATTTAGAAAATTTCTTACCGATAATGATTTTAACACGCCCTACGCCATTAGCGGTAAAAAATTTGATGATGTTGCCGTGCAATTAAATAATCTAACATTCCCTGTTGTTGTTAAACCAATTGATTCATCCGGTAGCAAAGGTGTTACGGTTGTTGAGAATATAAAAGAAATAAAACAAGCGAGCGAATGCGCCCTCTCATTTTCACGAAACAACATGTATATTATCGAAGAATATATAGAAAAAAAGGGCTATCAAATTGCAGGTGATGGATTTGTTTATAAAGGAGAGCTAGTATTTTATTGTTTTGCAAACGAACATTTCAACAAAACGGGCAATATATTAGTGCCGATAGGGGAAAGCTTTCCTTACATCAGAAAAGAACTCTATAGCAAGGTCGCCAAAGAGGTTCAAAGGTTGTTAACCCTATTAAACTATGATTTCGGTGCCATTAATTTTGATATTAGAATTGATAAAAATGATAATGTGATTTTAATGGAAATAGGTCCACGTAATGGTGGTAATTTAATTTCGCAGGTTATAAAATATGCAACAGGGATAGACCTTGTGCAATATACCCTAGATGCCGCAATAGGCAAAGATTGTAGTGCGTTAAAACAAACAGAAACAGATGGGTTTTATTCCTGCTACATGATACATTCGCAAAAAGAGGGCATCTTTAAGGGGGAGTATATTCATTCAGATTTTCAAAACAACATTTTAGAAAAAAATCTATTTGTTGAGATAGACGCTCACATCGATGTTTTTAATGGTTCTAATGGCACGTTAGGAACGCTTATTCTAAAATTTGACTCTCAAGCAGAAATGTTAGAAAAAATGGATAATATGGCAAATTATTATCATCTACGCGTCGCGTAAATTGGTGATATTTCTTATCACAATTTCGGTAAATAATGCTTAAGGCAATCATATTTCTGTAGATTATCGATGATTGCAGTGATAATATCACCATCTAATTGTTGCATCCAATCATCATCATTTTGTTTGATTTTATAAACAGCATACTGCGCGTCTTTATTATTTTGCGTGCTTTGTAGCAAAAATTCCTCTGTCTGCTTTTCATAATCAAGCATACAAAAATCAAATAGCTTTTGCGTTTGTAATATCGGATTTTTGAGCAATTTATCATAATAGATGATAAGCACTCTGTTGGGATATAATTGATGTAAATCTTGAAAAATAAAAAATGCCTGTTTCCATTTTTCATAACCGTTAAATTCTTCCGCTTTTTCTAAATTTTTTTTGCTAGCGAAACGCCATTCTTCTTGTTCTCGCCAGCCTAAATCTTTTCTAAATTCACGTGGTGCCCGCAAAAAAGAATTCACCACTGCCAAAGGATTTCTGATAAGGGCTATCAATTTCACCTGATTATCTGTTTTCAGCATATTGTGCAAAATATGATGATAGCGCACTTCTTTATAGATAGTATGCGTCCATTGTTTATCTTTATAAAATTGCGGATACAAACCTTTATCAATATTTTCTTGCTGACATAAAAAAGCATCATTTGATAGGGCTATCTTATCAAAAAATGCGGCAATTTGTTGGGCGCTACTGCTTGCATCTAAATAATCCTTAAAAGCATAAGAAAAAAGTGGTTGAAATTTGAAATTCACTTGCCGAGAACTATTTACAATTTGTCCAAGCCACGAGCTACCACTTCTTGGCACAGAATGAATAGCAATTTTGTGAGGCTTGTTCATGCTATGCTTACGCATCCATTTTTTTATAAATATCAGTGATATTAAAAAATTTATAAAACCGAATCTTAAAGTAAAGTAAACCAACAAAATTTGGTATCGCATGTAGCCATGTATATAAAAACCAGAATGGTTTAACAATGATGTAATCAATTTGCGTCCGCACCAATATTTTCAACAATAATCTATTCCTCCGAGTATCTTTCGATATTCCTTTATTGTTAAAATCATGCTCCATCAGCAACCA
>JAHZMA010000110.1 GCA_022599575.1 Alphaproteobacteria bacterium
ATTCGGCACCATTATAGGCAAAGCCACCCCAGCGTAAGAATATATCGGCAAAATCCTTATCATTTTGCCAGTTACCCGAAGCAATCAGATGCTGTAACCCTGCACCGTAACTGCCGGGCTCAGCGCCAAAAATCCGTTGACACGCATATTGCGCCGCCGTTTCAGCATCTAACCCTTGCTTTTGGTAAAGCGCGTTATCGCTTCTATATGCCTGTGCCAGCGGGTTATCACTATCACCCTCATCACGCATTGCCACCGCTTGAATCATCTCGGATAATTGCCGTATCACATTCGGGAACGCATCGCGGAAAAAGCCCGATATGCGAATGGTAACATCAACACGTGGCCGTTCCAACATGCTTAACGGCAGAATTTGATAGCCCGTGATACGGCTATGTTGGCGTATGGGTTGCACCCCCATCAGTGCCATCACCTGTGCAATATCCTCGCCACCCGTTCGCATCTGTGCTGTGCCCCACATGGAAATCACCACGCGCTGTAAGTGATTGCCATATTGCTGTAAATGCGTTTTCAGCAATAAATCTGCCGATTGCATGCCCAACTGCCATGCCGCTTTTGATGGAATATCGCGCATATCTACCGAATAAAAATTGCGCCCTGTTGGCAAAATATCAAGTCTGCCCCTGCTAGGCGCACCCGATGCCCCCGATGCGATGTAACGCCCATTAATCGCCTTGATGAATGCGCTGGTTTCACCTGATTTTGATTGCGCTAATAAGTCGCGCAAATGCGGCAATTCCTTGCTGATAATCGTATGAGTTTTTGGCATGGTTTCGGGTAAAATTGCATCACCTGTTATTAACGCTAGGGCGAATTGATGCAAGGCTTCCACTGCTAACCGCCTACTTACTTGCTTATTTGCCATATCAGCCGATTCAAGATAGGGGATTAAGATGTTTGGTAGCATTATCATGCCTGTAAAATCCCGTTCTTCTAGCGGATTAAAGCCAAACGCCAATTCATCAGCAAGGCTTTGCAATAATGATTGCTGATACGGTTCTTCACCTCGTTTATGGCGGAGTAAATTCAGCAGAAAATTCGGCAAATCATCGGGCAATTCTCCGTAACGGTGCAAGCCTGCGCGGATCATGGTGAATTTAATATCGCATAAAAAATTTTCAATCGCGTTTAGCTTTTCTGGCATTTGCGCGGTAGCGTCACAGGCAATTTCTAACTTCAGCGCATCTGCCATTTTCACCATTTCAACCGCCAAATAATCGCGCCTTTTCACATCTAGCTGACGCGCATCGTAATATTCATCAAGCAGATTTTCCAATTCCGCTAATGAATCATATAGCCCGCCAGTGGCAAGGGGCGGTGGCAAATGGTCTAAAATAACAGCCTGTATCCGCCTTTTTGCCTGTGTGCCCTCACCAGGGTCGTTGCAGATAAACGGATAAATCACTGGCATCGCGCCCAAAACTGCATCGGGGTAGCATTGCGCCGATAATGCCAGCGATTTACCGGGTAGCCATTCTAATGTGCCATGCTTGCCGATATGGGTGAGCGCGTGCATGCCGAAAATATCGCGCAACCAGATATAAAACGCAAAATAGCCATGCGGTGGTGGCAGTGAGGGGTCGTGGCATGTGGTATCGGGGTCCAATTCGTAACCGCGACTTACCTGCAACCCCACTGCTACATTGCCTAAAATGATAATCGGCAAATGAAAAGCCCTATCTTGAATAGATGCGCCTTGAATAAACGCATCTTGCGCTGGCGCACCCCATCGCGCATTGACTGCCTGCTGAATTTCTATCGGCAATTTGCTAAAATACTGCTGATAAGCGGCAAGACTCAACATTGCCTCAGATTTGCTCCGCTGTGGGTTTTGATTGGTAGGCCCCGCTTGCAACAATGCCATCAGCGCATCACTATTCTCAGGCGGGTTACAGATAACACCATCTGCTTGTGCCAGTCGCAACAAGCATAAAGTTGCTTGCGGGGTATCCAGCCCCACCCCATTGGCAAGCCTGCCATCAGAAGCAGGGTAATTGCCCAACACAAAGCCCAGTTTTTTATCTTTGGCAGGGGTGCTTTGCAGGCTGATATAACGCTTTGCCAATGTGGCAACAAACGCCACACGGTCTGGCAGAATATGGTAACGGGCAAGCGGGCATTCGGTGAGTGGGTCAATCACTAGCGCATCACGGCAGGCAATCATACGGGTCAGCAATCTGCCATCAAGCTCGGTAAGGGCAACATTCATGGCGATTTCGCGCATCGGCAAGCCAGATAAGCCATCGCGCCATTGTTGATAGTCGATGCTGGAAAGCACAATCTGCAATAATGGCACATCAAGGTTTTCGAAAATATCGGGGGCATCATCATGCGGATTTTCCGCACCGCTTTTGGCAAGCGCAAAGCCAGTCGCCATGATAATCAGATTCGGGCGTAATTGTTGCAGATAATTTTTCAGGCGTTTGGTAATGGTTTCATCGCGAAAATTATTGGCATAATAAGCCACACCGCCAATTCCCTGCGAATCAAGCGCATCACATAACGCACCGATTGGCGCAATATCACCGCCATCAATCAATGCGCGATAGAATAACACACATACTTTGCCAGCATGTGCTTCTTTATCACCAAATTGCCGCCATATCCCATCATCAGCCAATGCAAGCGGAGGCGACACATCACCCCCCTGATAGCCCAACATATCCGATAAATATGCCAATAAACCCCTGAAATTTTCTTGCCCGCCCGCACAAAAATAATCGAAAATTTTGGCGATACAATCTTGTGTAGGCGTTAGTGAAAGATGTTTTAGCGATTCATCAAAATTTTTATCGCCTGCCAGAAATATCAGCTGAATATTATGTTGTTGGCATAGGTTGCGTAATTCATCAAAGCCATATTGCCAATAGGCTTGCCCGCCTAGCAAGCGCACAATCACTAATTTTGAGCCAAGCAATGTTTGCTCGCAATAGGCATCGATGGTGGCGGGATGTCCTAAGAAACCCAGATTCATCAAGCGTAAACTAGGAAATATCGCTATTTTACGCGCTATCATATCCCCACTAAAAGCCTTATAGGCTTCGGCAAGTGCCGTTAATTCGCTTGACGCGTGACTTAAAATCACAATATCACCTTTGCTTTGCTGAATATCGTAAGCGCGCCCTTCTTCAAAACTGCCTGCCTCGCTTGCTAATAAATGCATAATTTTACCTTTAATCTTTAATCATGATGCGATTTTTGCTATATACACTTATAATAGGTTATTGACAATCATAAGGATAATGTTTTGATACGTTTTATCATCATCGCTATGTTATTTAGCATCACGTCCGCTTATGGCCAAGAGAGATTGGTGCGCGATGATGCACCTTACATTATTTTTGTAGGGCATGGCCGTGATTATAATAATAGCTGGATTGTGTTTCGCAATGGTTTGGTGGCGGGTATGAACCGTTTTGGGCTGAATATTGAATTACGCAACGCACCCAAAGGCGATTTAAGCGATGTTAATAATCTGATGGAAAGTGCCATTGCTGCCAAGCCTGATGGACTAATTTTAAGTGTACCACGCGATGATCTAGCGCGTGAATGGGCGCAAAAAGCACAAAAAAATAACATTCCCGTGATTTTTGTTGGCACATCTGGCATCTCTCATATAGGAGGGGACAATTTGCAGAATCAGCAAAAATTCCCACTGATTTCTATCGGGCAAGACCATTATCAATCTGGCTTCTTACTAGGTAAAACATTACGGCAATCGGGCAAAACCAATGCCATTTGCTTTGTGCCACGCACCGATATTGATGAATATTTAATGCGCTGTCAAGGTGCTGCTGATGGGCTTAATCAAAGGCTGGATATTTTTTCGCTTGATAAGATACGCAATAATTTAAGCCAGTTTTTGAAAGATTATCTGGCAGAAAATCCTGAATTGCAAACCATTATTGTCACTGAAATCACTGCATTAAATGATATGAGAAAAAAATTGAATGCCATCACTGGTAATGAAAATATATCATTGGTATCATTTGGATTAACGCGCCGTGCCGCCCAATTTATTCGTGCCAAAGGGCAAGTAATGTTCACGATTGATGAACAACCATTCTTGCAAGGCTACACAGCGGCAATGATTTATCATAATTATTTTCAGCATGGTATCATCTGGGGCAATCGCCATATTGCAACTGGTCCGCAAATTATTGATGCCAGTGAAGCGCGCAGCATTGTTAATTTTGCTGGCACGATTCGCTGATGGCATATATCAATCTAACATTACTATTATTGGTGGCAACAGGCAGTGCGATTGGTGGCGCATTACGCTATCTTTGCTATGGTATGGTGCTAACCATGATTGACCGATTATTCCATGATAACAGCCATCACGCACAATATGGTATTATTTACAGCACATTCTTTGTCAATATCATTGGCGGTATTATCATCGGCATCAGCTTTACCTTACTGCCCGTAAAATTCGGCAATCCGCATCACGCTTTTTTAATGGCAGGATTGCTGGGTGGCTTCACCACTTTTTCGGCATTCTCGCTAGAAATCTATCAGCTACTCAGCAAACAAGATTATCTGCCCGCTTTTTATTACAGCCTTGCATCGATATTATTGGCAGTAACTGGCGTGGCGTTGGGGGTTTTGGTTGGCAGAATCGTTGCGGGTTGATGGTACAAATTATCACCATTGAGCCCGATGATGACGGGCAGAGACTTGACCGTTTCTTGCGAAATAAGGGCATGAATTATGTGCTGGTGCAAAAATCGCTTCGCAATGGGCGGATTCGGGTGAATAAACAGCGCAAAAGCCCTGATTACCGTTTGCAACAAGGCGATATGATTGCCCTGCCCGCTGTTGTTACCCCGCAAAAATATTCGCCAACAGACGCGCCTATATCTAAACCCGTATCGCCACGACCACCTGCTGATTTTATCATCAAGCAGACTGATGATTTCCTGCTGATTAATAAACCAGCGGGGCTAGCAAGTCAAGGCGGCAGTAAGTTGCAAAGGCATCTTGATGGCATGTTAGAGCATTTTTGTGACGAGGCGGGGGTAAAACCGCGCCTCACCCATAGGTTAGATAAGCAAACCAGTGGCGTGATGCTGATTGCGCGTAGCCGTAACAGTGCCACACGCGCTGCCGAAGCATTTGCCAATAAGCATATCAACAAATATTATCTGGCGGTGATATCGGGTAAAATGCCCGCCAATGAGGGCATGATTGATTTACCTTTGTTACGCACACCGCAAAAAATGCTGGTGGATGAAAAAGGCGATAAGGCGCAAACCCGCTATATGATATTAAGCCAGAAAGGTGAGTTTGCGCTAATTTTGCTGATGCCACTCACGGGGCGCACCCATCAGCTGCGCGTGCATTTGGTGAATTCGGGCGCGGTGATTATGGGCGAGAGCAAATATAAAAGGGCGGGTCATAATAGGGATAAAAACCTCTATCTTCACGCCTATCGCTTACATTGGCACTTTCAGGGGGTGTCACAGATGAAAAAGGGCGGTGAAGAGATTGATGTTACAGCACCAATGCCCGATTATTTCAACACATTAATGGCAGAAAAAAGCCTGCATCTGCCCGCACCTGCCAAGCTAGCACAGAAAATGAAGCAATTAGCGCAGATGTGAGCACCAATCTCAGCCGTTTTTTGCCCGATTGGTGAATGGACGAATGATAAGCCGTAATAAACCCTCATCTTTGCGCCCCTCTACGCCGATTTTTGCATCAGCTTCGAAAATGCGCGCATTGTAACTGCCAAAAACCCTATCCCAAAATGAAAAAAGATTACCATAATTGGAATCAGTATCGCGCCTTTTGGCGTGGTGATGCGCGTTATGAATTCTTGGGGTAACAACCAATTTTGATAGCACCTTATCAGCCCCATCAGGCAGGCGTAAATTGGCATGATGAAACAGCGCGGCGCAAAATAATAAGGTTTCCACCACCAGCACTGATGTGAGCGGTATCGCAAATAGCGCGATAAAAACCGCACGGTTACATGCCGATAAAAGCACCTCGCCAAAATGGAAACGCAAAGCCGTGCTGGCATCCATCGCTTCATCAAGATGATGCACCTCGTGAAAACGCCATAAAAACGGAATCACATGATTCAAGCGATGCCACCAATAAATCATGCAATCAAGCAATAAAATATCAATGATAATAAAGACAGGCACATTAATAAAATCGGGGCGCGAGAACAAATGAAACTGCGTGGCAGTGATGGTGATAATCAACACCAGCGGATAAAGCAAAGCCGCATTAATCAGATATAGCCCCGCATTGCGCGTTAACCGTTTTAAGGTGATAATATTCAGCAAGCGTGGCGCATTGCGTAACCTGATGCGCGCTATATTTTCTAACGCAAAAATCATCACTAGCCAACTGCCAATGATGATGCTTTTCAATAATACTGCCATTTTTTACGCCAATCTATTATGCGCGCTGTTTTTTCCTACGCCTGCGAAATACTAGCACACCGATAATAATCACCATAATCGGCATCACCGCGATATTTAATATCGTGATACGTTGATTGACCGACTCTAAATCGCTCCGTAAATCGCGTTGTACATCGCGTAATTCTTGACGGGTTTCTAGCAATTCGTCCACTTTTTCTTGTAATTGTTGCTGATTGCCTTGTTCTTCTTCAACATTATCTTCATAGCTGTTTTTCAGATTATCGATATGCTGTTGTAATTCCTGAGATTTGCGCGATAATTCATTGGCGCGCACCCGATAATTGGTTTCAGCTTCTTGCCTGATGGCATCTAATAAAATAAACGGACGCAATCGTGTGCCACGCGAGCGCAATTCGCCTAATGTTGGTAAGCCAGAGAGATTTTCAACCGCATTTTCTAGCATCAAACCATTGCCCGAAAAGGGTAAAATAAAACTCTGACCAGCAATTTCACTTAATTGCGCCCAAAATCTATCTTGCAATAAATCAACATCGCTCACCAAAATCACTTCAAAAGGTTTTTCTGATTTTTTTAGCGATTTAGGCCAATCAAATGTTTTTTCTTCTTCAGTCGGGTCTTCATATACCGCACGCCCATCGGGGAATATGGTTTCAAAACTACCAATGATTCGCGCCGCAATCATTCGTTTTTTACCATTTTCTGGATTAAATTCGCTCAATATTTTTTCTAAATCAGCAGTTGGACCTGCCACTAAATTTTTATCAACCCTTTGACTGTTTGGTGAACTTTCAATCAGCGCATCAATCTGCACCTTACCCGCTTCTTTCACCTCAATCTCGCCTGCCGATATAATATTCAACGTTTCAATATCGCTGGTTACCAAATCATTGGCACTGATATTCTCAGTATTATAGCGCAGCCATGAAGAATGAATGATTGGAATCACCTCCGTTTCATTCCGCGCCATATTCACTGGAATGCCATATTCAGGGTCAATTATCACGCTATCATCACTCACATGAACACCCCATTTGTTGAACATAGGATTCAATGCTTTGGTGGAATTTAATTCTCCCTGTACATTAGGTGACAGATTCGGCGCCAAACTTTCAAATACGGGGTCAACATAAATTAATGCGCGCCCACCACGCATCAAATATTGCTCAATCCCCCATAGCATTGGCGTATCTAAAACCGCGCCATGTGCAATCAGCAACATATCGGGTTCAAATTCAAAAATATCTTTGGCAGAAAAAAGCTGTTCCAATTGATAGAATTGCTGTAGCTGTTGTACCGATGCCCAACCGCGTGATGCTTGCCTTGTGGATAAGGAAAAACCCATCGGGTCGGCATCAGAAATCAGCCCAACTTTCGGAAATGTTTCATAGCGCAATTCGGTCAGCAATTTAACAATATCATATTCCATGAAAGTTTCGCGTTCTAGCTGTAGAAACGGAATAGATTTATCGCGCAATTGTTCGCCACTGCCTGTTTGCAAATGCAACCCGAAATAGACTTTATCACCATTTGCATTAAGCGGCACATCGCTCATACCTACGCCCAATGCTTTATCTTCAGCTTCGGAAAAAGCTTCCACCGTAATTTTATTAAAGCGAATATTATCACTTCTATTCTGCATGCCTTCTAGCAATGTGGTTAATCTTTCAGTGAATGGGATATAATTAGGCGCGAATGTTAATAATTCATCAGAAACATAAAAATCAATCGTAATATCTTGTTCTAGCTCATCAATAATCCCTTTGGTAACAGGGCTTAACGAATAAAGCCTGCCTTGCGTTAAATCCAACCTTACACCGCTTAATTGTGTGCCGATAAGATTCATTAATAAAAATACAATAAATGCGCCAATGGCAACCAATGATATATTTTTGACAAGCTTATCAATATCAATCGTTGTAGTCGTCATATTTTTGGGAGCATTTTTTTTCATGGTATTTTTTTTCATGATAGGCGCCTATATTTCAAAAACAACCAACTCAAAAACAAAAACAAACCCATCAGTGATAACATATAGATGATATCGCCTAAACTGATAATGCCACGAATGCCCGATTGAAAATGCTGTAAAATGCCTAAACTTGCCACAAACAGATAAAAGCCAACGCCTAGACCATCTTGCACCGCATCAAGCACAATTTGTGTGCCTAGCACTGTTAGGAAAAATGATAGGCTTGTCGCACAAATGAACGCAATAATCTGCGAACGGGTGGTAACCGAAACAAAACAACCTACGGCAATATAGCTGCCTGCTATCAAAATACTGGTGATATAGCCCAACAGAATCACGCCATTATCGGGGTTGCCTAACAGATTAACGGTCAGCCAGAATGGGAAAGTCAGCAATATTGCCACAATCATAAAAATCCAAGCCGCCAAAAATTTAGCAATCACAAATATATACAGTGGCACTGGCAAGGTGAGCAACACCTCAATCGTGCCGCTGGCATGTTCTTCAGCCCATAAGCGCATGGTGACTGCTGGCACCATCACCACAAACAACCATGGCAAATAATTAAAGAAAATGGTGAGTTCCGCCTGCCCCGACGCCAAAAATTGTCCGATTTGCAATGGCAATACCCCAGCAAATAACAAAAATACCACCAAAAACACATAGGCGATAGGCGTATAAAAATAGCCCATTAGCTCGCGCTTAATCATGGTGGTTAATGCCAGCCTCATTTCTTATCACTCCCAACTGTTTTCTTGGCGGTTTTTTTATCAATTTTTTTTGCCTCTGCGCCATCTTGACTGATTAAACGAAATGCGTCTTCCAGCTGATTTTTAGAGTTTTTAGGCGCGCTATTATAAAATTCTTTTGGTGTGCCATTAAATTTGACTTCGCCATCAGCCAATAACATCACCCTACTGCATAGCGCATCAACTTCTTCCAAAATATGGGTAGAGATGATAATCGCCTTATCCACCGCCACACGCTTAATCAATTCACGCATCTGATGTTTTTGATTCGGGTCAAGCCCATCGGTCGGCTCGTCTAATATCATAATATCGGGGTTGCTCAAAAATGCCTGCGCCAAACAAACCCGTCTTTTAAAACCTTTTGATAATGTTTGAATTGGTTGATTCAGCACATCGCTCAATTGTGTATCAGCCATCACGCGCTGCACTGCCTCATTACGATTTTTGCCCTTCATACCACGCAAACCCGCCATAATGGATAAATAATCTTGCACATATAAATCGCCCCATAATGGCGCACCTTCTGGCAGATAGCCAATTTTAGCACGCAGAGCATCACCACCTTGTTGCAAAGAAACGCCCTCAATTTTAATTGTGCCACTATCGGGATTTAAGAAGCCACTAATCATTCGCATGGTGGTGGTTTTGCCCGCACCATTGGGTCCTAAAAAGCCCAGCACCTCGCCACGCGCCACATTAAAGCTAATGTCGCTTAAAACCTGCTTCGTGCCAAAAGAATGGCTAAGGTTTGCAACCTCTATATAAAGTTCATCATTTCCCATAATGAATATTTAAGACAATATCATCAAAATTGCAAGGGGGTAATGGTGATTCATCACAAAATTTTGCATAATAAATCGCCTTTTTTTACCACGCCATCAGTGATAATCTCGCATAGCATACCACGCAACCGCTTGGTGCGGTTATCGGCACGGTTAAACCAACGGAATGATTCCTCACCATAGCGGGCAATCCATTTTTTACAGCCACCATTATAGACATCAGAAACCTTTAGCATCGCTGTGCCAATTTTGATATGGCTACCAATTGGCAGATTTTCGTGGCTTAAATTCATATCAACAATCATGTTATCGCCCGGATAGATAGCATCACCATCTTCACGCCACACCAATTCCAAAATGCGCTTGGGCAAAATGCAAACCTGCACCCTTTTATCACCGCTATATTGCCCGCCATTACTCACTTCTTTTAGCCACCTATCGCCTATCACGCCTTTGTCACAGCTTAACTGTAATTCATCGGTAAAGCAGCGTTCGGAATAATCAGGGCGATAGCATAAATGTAAGATTGGCGCATTATCTTTGGGAGCGTTCATAATATAAGGCAGTGCCTCATCAAGTTGCGCTTCGTTTAGCGGGCGCGGCAAAGATAAATGTTCAGGCAAAAGATGCGCCGAAGAAAGATTTTGGAGTGTGATATTTTCCATAAGATATAATAGCATAATTTAAGTGGCTTTTACCAATTCTTATTTGCTAATAATCTGTTATTGGGTTACAAAAAGCTGATGGATATATCACAAATTCTCACCTTAATTCTTTTGCTCATCATTTTGGTGGTAACGCCCGGTCCAGGTATGGTAACGATTCTTGCCACAGTGGTGGCACGTGGTTTGCCTTCGGGGATTGCACTTATTTCGGGCATTACCTTCATTCATATCAATTATGTTATTATTATCAGTGTTTCATTCGCGTTGGTGCTTGATTATATTTTGCCCTTAATGCCGCTGATTCAAATGATAGGCGGTTGCTATCTTATTTTTTTAGGTTACAAGCAATATAAAGGCAAACGTTTTGATTTCAAGCAAGGCAATGGCAAAAAATTACCCTTCATGCAACAATTTTATTTGGGTGTTCTTTCATCTTTAAGCAATCCAAAAATCATCGTTTTTTATTTTTCGGTCTTGCCTAATTTTATTGATTTAAACTTATTTTCATGGCGCGATGGTTTGGTGATGGTCAGTATTGTTGGCATTAATATTTGGGTACAATTATCAATGGTTTGCATCACCGCTGGCTATTTGCGTAAAAAAATTCTAACGCCCGATAACAGCCATATCATTAACCATATCGCAGGGGTGATATTAGCATTGGTTGGATGTTATCTTATCGGACAAATGATAATATCGCTATAGTAGAATATTTGAGTTTTTTTAATATTTGTTTTGCAATCATAATAAGAATTGTTTATAATGTTACGCGTATATGAAATAATAAATTATATGATGCAAATAATTGTGTGTAAAAAATTGTTGACCCGTAATGGTGGGAAGAAAAAATGGCTATTATAAAGCAACTTAAAAGTTTGCCAACAGGCAAGAAAATTCTTTTAACCACCGCGATTCCAATTACCTGTTTGGTTGCGTTGGGTGTTGCTGTGTATCTTTTTGTTAATTCACTAGATATTTCAAACCGTTGGGTAACGCATACCTATAAAGTGATCAGCATTTCTGATGAAATTATTGCCAACGCCGTTAACATGGAAACGGGTATGCGGGGCTATTTATTAAGTGGCAAAGAGGATTTTTTAGCACCTTATGAACAAGGCCGCGAAAATAGCTATCGCCTGATTCGAGAATTGCAAGAAGATGTTTCCGATAATCCACCACAAGTACAGCTATTACAGCAAGCCCATGATAGATTAGTGGCATGGAACTCGCTGGTTGCAGCACCATATATTGAGATACGTCGCGATATTGGCAATTCACCCGATGTGCAAGATTTAGCAAGATTGTTTGCCGTTGATGGTGAACAAGGTTTTTTGAATGTTTTTATCACCGAAATGAACATTCTTATCGAAGAATCTGATGAAGCAAAGAATAATTATGGCAAACGTGTTCAAAACGCCAAATCATTTGCCAGTCTCAAGAAATTTGCCAAAGAATATGTTTTAGCAAGCAACCATCACGCTGAAAGCTTGCAACTGGTAGAACTTGCTCTTACGATGCAAAATAACATGTTAAACTATCTATTGACTGGTAGCGATGGTTTTCTGCAAACATATAATAAAAGTGAAAAATCATTTTTTACAACATATAGTAAATTAAGAGAAGAGCTTGTCGTTCATAGGGAAGATTTAAAAATACTTATCAAAGCAGGTAATGCAATCATAAAATGGCGTGATGAGATTGCCGTGCCATATATTGAGTTACGCCGTGAAATTGGCGCAGGCAAGACCTTGAAAGATTTAGGTCTGTTGGTTGCTGAAGAACGTGGCAAAGCCTATTTTGATAATTTCCGTGCCGTCATGAATGAATTCAAACAAGAAGAAGAAAAGCTGATTGTCATTAGAGTTGGCGATAATGACACCACCGTCAAACTCACCTATTCAACTATCGTGTTAGGCACATTAATAGCGGTGCTTGTCGCTGGGCTGTTATCATCGCTTATCGGGCGCACAATTTCAGTCCCAATGCGCGGCATGACCAAAGCGATGTCACGCATGGCAGAAGGTGAATTGGATGTTGATGTGCCGGGTGCTGACCAAAAAGATGAGATTGGTGAAATGGCAGTGGCGATGGAAACATTCCGCAACCATACCATTAAAGCCCGTGAATTTGAAGTTCATCGCGAAAAATCAGAAATTGAGAAGCAGCAACAAACCAATAAAATGGTTGAAATGACTGCAAACTTTAATAGTAATATTAGCGATTTATTGCAAAAGCTAGGCACATCAACGCATGATTTGCAAAGCACGGCGCATCGGTTAAATGATGTGGCTTCTGCGGCTTCAGAACAATCGGAAAATCTTAATGCGGCCGCTGAAAGTTCTTCTAATAGCGTTTCTAGCGTGGCAAGCACAGCCGAACAGCTTTCCGCCTCAATCCGCGAGATTAACCAACAAGTATCACGGGCGGCAGATGTATCGCAAAATGCGATGTCAGAAGCGAGTAAAGCGCAACGCGGTATCAGCGATTTAGAAAAAAGCTCAGAAAAAATTGGCGATATCGTATCGCTGATTCAGGATATTGCCGAACAAACCAACTTACTGGCACTCAATGCCACCATCGAAGCCGCGCGTGCTGGTGATGCTGGTAAAGGCTTTGCGGTGGTTGCTCATGAGGTGAAATCGCTTGCATCGCAAACAGCAAAAGCCACCAATGAAATTGGCGAACAAATTGCAGAAACGCAACGTGCCACCCATCAATCTGTTGACATTATTAAAGATGTGGTTAATATTATCAACGAAATGCACGAAATTGCCTCTATCATTTCATCAGCCGTAGAAGAACAATCAGCATCAATGGAAGAAATTGTCAGCAACGCCCATAGCGCAACCACTAGCGCACAGCAGGTTTATAATTCGGTTGACACAGTGCGCGATGCCGCCAACGATACCGACCAAGCATCACGTTCTATGGGTAATGTTGCCAAAGATATTAATGATAGCACGGTCAATTTACAGCAAGAAATTCATCATTTCATATCAGATGTTGCAAGTTTAGGTTTTGACAATGAAACCTTGAAGAAAATTGGGCATACTGATGACGATCACCAAACGCATCTTAATGCGCCCGAAGAGCTGCAACGCGAAGAAATCATCGCTGAAGAGAGTGATTGGAAAACTGAACAAGCAGCAATTGCACAGCAACAAAAAGATATTTCGCCCGCAGATGACATTGCTGATTCGGAAGAGATAGCTATGTCACAGACAAGTGATGATGATAATTCCGTAGAAACAGATGATGATACTGGCAATAAGCCAGTCTAGCAAAAATAATTATGACAGATAAAAATCTTTCGGTGCAAAAATTTTTAACACAATTTGCGTCACCCTTTTTTATGCAGCGCAAAGGCAGCGATGATGAGATTCTTATATGTCATGGCGAATTAACATTGCTTAATGAAATCAAGCAAATTCCCCTGCCTGATGACGATGCCGAAAATAACAGCTTCACATCAATCAATCTTATCCCCTTTTGTCAAGTGAAAGAACGCGGGTTTGCCGTGCATGATGGTGGCGAGAAAATCAAAAGCTTAAAGGTCAGCAAGCATCACACAATGCCATTGCATGATTTTTTGGCGCAGATAGAAAACCGACCCGTTACCATTAGCAATATCGGCTATGATATGACGTTTGAGCAATATCAAGCCATTGTAAGCCGCATCATCACTGATGAAATTGATAATGGGCAAGGCGCAAATTTTGTTATCCCGCGTGAATTTACTGCCCAATTAGAGGGTGACTTACTGCCCGCTTTACTCAGTATTTTTCGCTCATTACTGGTGAATGAAATTGGCAGTTACAGCACATTTTTATTTTTTGATGGTACCGATTACGTGATTGGCGCATCGCCCGAACGGCATATTTCCAAAATCAAGGGTGAAGTGATGATGAATCCGATTAGTGGCACATTTCGCAAAAATGAAACTGATTCGGCGCATTTTCAAGAAGATTTCTTTGCATTTTTACAAGATGAAAAAGAAATTTTTGAATTGCTGATGGTGGTTGATGAAGAGCTGAAAATCATGTGCGAGCTATGTGATAAGGGCGGTGCGATTATTGGCCCATTGCTCAAAGAAATGTCGCAATTGGTGCATACCGAATATCTGCTGATTGGCCGTTCTGATAAGGATATTCATCATCTGCTTAAATATTCCATGTTTGCCCCCACTGTTACGGGTAGCCCGCTTGAAAACGCGCTTGCGGTTAATTACCGCTACGAAACGCAATCACGCGGCTATTATTCTTCGGTGATTGCGATTATTGGCACAGATGATGAGGGTGGCGAGATGCTAGATGCGCCGATTACCATTCGCACGCTAGAAATTAGCGGTGCGGGCAAAATCAGCGGGCGCGCGGGTGCAACTTTGGTGCGTGGTTCTGACCCTATCAGCGAAAGCAAAGAAACTGAAGTCAAAATATCTGGCGTTATTAAATCTTTGCAAAAGGCGGGGCAAGATACGCAAGCCCCACAGCCCGCTATACCGCTTATCAATCAAGAAAAATTGCAGGTGATTTTGCAAAAGCGCAATATCAATTTATCACGTTTTTGGATTGAACCGCAGAATAAGGAATATTCGCAACTGCCTGAATTTATTGGTAAAAAAGTGGTGATTATTGATGGTAAAGATGGTTTTTCTAACATGCTGAAGCGCATCATTATGCATCTGGGCGCGGATATTGAATGGCGCAATTATAGCGATAAGGTTGATTTACCCGCCTATGATGTGGTGATAATGGGGGCAGGGCCGGGCAACCCGACCGACCCAAATGATGAGAAAATGGCCATCATGCGCGCCATGATTCAAGATTTATTAAAGCGCGAACAGCCGTTTTTGGCGGTATGTCTCTCGCATCAAATCCTATGCGATATATTGGGCTTAAAACTGGTTAAGAGAGAATCTGCCTTTCAGGGTATTCAAAAAAATATCAATCTCTTTGGCAAACCCTATCTGGTTGGCTTTTTCAGTAGCTTTACGGGTGTTTATGATGGCAATGCGCCTGATGGCGTTACAATCGCTTATGATGAGGCGAGTAACGAGATTAACGCGTTACGGGCAAGGCATTTTTATAGTTGCCAGTTTCATCCTGAGTCGATTCTAACGCCGCATGGCTATCATATTGTTGCTGATGCGTTTAAGGGCTTGCTTCAATCAGGTGATTGAGGTTTTTTTGCACCAAATTCCGTTTGCGCCAATATCACCATCTTAATTAAAACTATTATTCTTGCGTAACTATTTTGGTGGCGGGCAAGCCCACCCATTGTGGATTCCGTCTCTTTTACGATGCCCTATCGGGACATCGGGACGGAATGACGAGTGGGGCAGAGGGGGGAACGCAAATCCAGTAAAAGGGCGAGATTCACCTCGCCACCGTAATTAACGTTACCTTTTCGCACCGAATGCGCCAGTATATTCTCTATTGTTCTTTTTCATTCTAAATACACCACCAACTTCTTCAGCATTCGGACCGTAAGCTTTCATGACCACATCAGCATCACCATCGTCAAATAAGTTACTTTGGTTTTCACTTGTGCTCGCTATCTCGCCCCTAAACCATTTATTGAAATCATTATATCTTAGTGTGCCCGTGAAATTAAGAACACCTATTGAAGCACTGCTAGAAGCTTCAAAACCATCGCCAGTAAGCGTGCCATTTGTAACCTTAGGTAGCGACGTTCTTCTGGTGTTAGTCGCGGTAATCACTGCCGTGCCTGCACCAAAATTCACATTTATTCCTACATCAGCACGTGTTATATACCGAAGACTGTTATATTGGTAATATCCATAGGCGCTGCCGGTGAAATTGACAGTGCTGTTGCCTGTTGGCATATCATTGGTGAATACACCTGTGGAAAAGCCACCTTTTGTCGTGCCGTCATTGAAAACACCAACTGTTTGATAGTCCCAATCCCATGCAGATTGATCATTCTCCGTTGGCGAACGACTAGCCCAATGCACCATCGCTATTAATTTAGTTTTATCATCTTTATGTATGATACGCATACCACCATCAGCAGGACCAGTCTGGATGCCTGCGTCATCATCATTTATATAACCCGTGCCCTGACTACCCCCAATATTGTTCTTAAAATCATCGGTATCTATGGTGTTACCATTAATATCCAATGTTTTAATTTTAACTTTTGTGATGATTCTGCTGGAACTACCCTCTTGCGTTATCTCAAAAGTTTGGGTGAGTGGCTTATTATCGTCATCAAGATAGCTTAAACCATTCATTTTGCGCGTTCCATTCCATTGCGACCATTTATTAAAACGGTTGCTAGCGGTATCAGCAAAGTGATGAAATTCATGTTTCGTAGCACCAAATGCGCCATAATAATAATTATCATTATCTTGCATACTAAATGTGCCACCTATTTCTTTTACCCTAGCGCCTTCATCATAAAAACGCGCATCGGCTGTGCCCGTTAAACTGCCAGCAGTAATAGCACCGCTGATATTATTTGTGCCTAAAGCATAAGTTAATGATGGCGCAGTAACATTAAGTGAGGCAAGTGTTGCGGCTGTTGCGGCATCAATACCAGCACAATTATCGCCAGTGCAAGCCGTATCAGCACTGGTTAAAGCCACATTTCTAGTGCTAAAATCAACATTTGCCGTTACATCAAATATGGTTGCATAATTTTCTGCATCAGCTTTGCCACCGTAAATGCCGCGCCCTTTACCTGTAAACATAATCGTTTCGCTGGTTGGAATGCTGCTACCTGCAACTTCAAA
>JAHZMA010000111.1 GCA_022599575.1 Alphaproteobacteria bacterium
TTCTGCCCCGCACATCTATTGTAACATGGTTGAGGGCTTTATTATCATCGAGAATATCATTAATGAGAGTGAGGAGTTTATCGGGAGAGATTTGTTTGGAAGTGAGTGTCATGTGTGTTGCCTGATAGAAGTTGCTGAAATATGGTTAATGTTACTGTTAATGGCGATAAGACCATGATGGCTATTGCGTGCAGAATGTTTTAGCTGTTTGCGAAAACGCAGTAAAGCAGGATAATGCTGAAGCGGACGCCTAATCACCGCAATCTGAATCAGTTTCAGCAATTTTTTAGCCTGATACCATTGTGGTAGCTGATATAGATTATCAGAACCCATCAATAGAATAAAGCGATTATTCGGAAAAGCACGTTGTAAATATAAAATTGTTTGCACACTATAATGATTCGCGAAAATTTGTTCGGGGGCGGCAATCTGAATATCATGGTTATGGGCGATTTTTTGTGCCGCGCTGATACGGCTGGCAAGCGGTTGTAAATCATGCTTATCTTTCAGCGGATTATGCGGGGTTATCAGCCACCAAATATGATTCAAATGCAACTGTTTACGCGCAACATTGCTGATATGCAAATGCCCGTGATGGGCAGGGTTGAACGACCCCATCAGTAGCCCGATTGTGCCAGCTTGCCCGATTGCGCCAGCTTTTTGGCGCGGGCATAATGACTTAAAATTTTGAAGTGTCGGCATCAGTCAATGTGCGCTTTATCGGCAAAAGTTACGGGCGACAATGGCCATCACCATAAACAAGATTTTTATAAGTTACCAATTCACGCGCCGCCACAGGCCCGCGCGCATGTAATCTACCAGTGGCAATGCCAATTTCTGCACCCATGCCAAACTCGCCACCATCTGCATATTGGGTGGAACAATTATGCATCACAATCGCGCTATCAACATGCTGCATGAATTTTTGCGTGGTATCAGCATCATCACTGATAATCGCGTCAGTATGGTGCGAACCATAATGATTGATATGTTCAATCGCTTCATCAACATTGCCGACAATCTTAATGGCAAGAATGTTTTGCAAATATTCTTCGCGCCAATCATCTTCGGTGGCGGCTTCCACCTTATCGCTATATTGTTGCACCTTATCATCACCGCGTATCACGCATGTGGCAGTATTGAGTTTTTGCAGCAAAGATGGCAATAATTGTGGCGCAATATTGCCATGCACCAGCAATGTTTCTAATGCGCCGCAAACACCAGTGCGCCGCATTTTGGCATTGATAATCATCGCTTCGGCTATGTTGCAATCTTTTAGATTATCATCAACATAAATATGGCAATTACCATCAAGATGGGCAAGCACTGGCACACGCGCATCTTGCATCACGCGCCCCGTTAAGCCTTTACCACCACGCGGAATGATGAGGTCAATGTTACCAGCGGCTTTTAGCAATAATTCCACCATATAGCGGTTAGGTTCACTGATAAATTGCACCGCATCTTCGGGTAAGCCAGCTTGCTTAATGCCTTGCCGCACATAATCGCTGATGATTTTTGATGAATGAATGCTTTCTTTACCGCCACGCAATATCACCACATTGCCCGATTTCAAACATAGGGCGGCGGCATCAGCGGTTACATTCGGGCGTGATTCATAAATAATGCCGATAATGCCAATCGGAATCGTAACCCTCTCAAATTTCAAGCCATTATTCGGATTATCCCATTTTTCAATCACGCGCCCCACAGGGTCAGCAATGGTAGCGATATTATCAAGCGCATCGGCGATGGCAT
Source organism: Alphaproteobacteria bacterium (assembly GCA_022599575.1). GTDB lineage: Bacteria > Pseudomonadota > Alphaproteobacteria > JABAAW01 > JAHZMA01 > JAHZMA01. The sequence goes on from JAHZMA010000111.1 coordinate 1,759, forward strand.
TGATGCGGGCTTGATTCAGCATTAAGCGGTCAAGCATCGCTTCCGATAAAGCGTCTGCTTTGGCATTTTGCATATCGGTTGCATTGGCAGTTTCAATCGCTTGGCTGTTAGCACGGATTAAATTGGCAGCATTGGTTAACGCATTGTTACGCATTTCTGCTGTGCAAATAGCAAGTGCTGATTTTGCTTGCTGGGCACGGGCGCAGATGGTATCAAAATCCTGTTGCATTTTTTCATTACTCATTATCTTTACTCATATTTAGATTAATCTATTTCTATCACAATAAGAAAATCACTGATAAAAGTAAATAGATACTTGCTATTGATGCGATAATCCTTTAATTAGATAAGCGTTTACTACTGACGATTATTAAAAAGAGGATGTCATGACTGATTATAAAATAAAAGATATTGCGCTTGCCGATTGGGGACGTAAAGAAATTACAATTGCTGAAAATGAAATGCCGGGCTTGATGGCATTGCGCGCAGAATATAAGGGCAAGCAGCCCCTAAAAGGCGCACGGATTACGGGCTGCCTGCATATGACAATCCAAACCGCAGTATTGATTGAAACCTTGATTGATTTAGGTGCTGAAATTCGCTGGTCATCTTGCAATATTTTCTCAACGCAAGACCAAGCGGCGGCGGCTATCGCCAAAGCGGGCATCCCCGTATTTGCATGGAAAGATGAGACTGAAGAAGAATATGAATGGTGCATCGAGCAAACTCTGCAAGGGCCAAATGGCTGGAAGCCAAATATGTTGCTTGATGATGGTGGTGATTTAACGGTAATGGTGCATGATAAATTCCCTGAATTGCTGGATGATATTCGCGGTGTATCCGAAGAAACAACCACTGGCGTGTTACGGCTTTATGAAATGGCGCGTGATGGCAAATTGAAAGTGCCTGCTTTTAATGTCAATGATTCTGTTACCAAGTCAAAATTTGATAATGTTTATGGCTGCCGTGAAAGTTTGGTTGATGCCATCAGGCGCGCCACTGATGTGATGATGGCAGGCAAAGTCGCGGTTGTGGCAGGCTTTGGCGGTGTTGGCAAAGGTTCTGCGGAAAGTTTGCGGGCGGCAGGGTGCCGTGTGATGGTAACGGAAATTGATCCGATTTGTGCGCTACAAGCGGCAATGGAAGGTTTTGAAGTGGTAACGATGGAACAAGCCGCCCCGATTGCTGATATTTTTGTAACCGCAACGGGCAATGTGGATATTATCACGCTAGACCATATGCGCGCGATGAAGGAATATGCGATTGTTTCTAATATCGGGCATTTTGATAATGAAATTCAGGTGGGCGCGCTTGCTAATCTAAAATGGGACGAGATTAAACCGCAAGTTGACCAGATAGAATTTGCTGATGGTAAAAAAATCATCTTGCTCGCCAAAGGGCGCTTGGTAAATCTGGGCTGTGCAACAGGGCATCCTAGCTTTGTGATGAGTGCATCATTTACCAATCAGGTAATGGCGCAGATAGAATTATGGGGCAATCATAAAGCCTATGATAATCAAGTCTATGTCTTGCCGAAATATCTTGATGAAAAAGTGGCAAGCCTGCATCTTGATAAATTAGGCGCAACTATCACCCAGCTGAGCGAAAAACAAGCGAATTATATCGGCGTGGAACAACAAGGCCCATTCAAGGTTGAACATTATAGGTATTGATGTTGAGAGACGTAACTGTAAACAATCGCAAAAGCTGTAACTCACGAAAAGCTGTTGACAATCAAAAAGCTGTAGCTATAATAAATAATGTAATAGCACTCTTGGTGAGGATTCCACCTCCAAGGGCAATGTTTATTGAGGATACAAATCATGGCAAAGCTTCAACAACCTGTCGCTGACAATCCCCATCAGGAAACTTATGAAGAGCCTGATGAGTTTGATTTATTGCTGATTGAACTTGCGGATGAAGTTATTAGAACGAATGATAAATGGTTTACTCATAATGAAGTAATGAAAGAACTTGGTCCAGAATTTTATGAAAAATATAAGCATTGAGTAATGACGGAGGTTGTTTACTCAAATTACGCTAAAAAATCATTAAAGAAAATCCCACAAAACTATAAAAATAAAATCGTTAAAGCCATTGATGTTGATTTGAAAGCAAACCCTTATCAAAATGGCGTTTTAAAAAATTCTCAAGAATATAGAAGACATAAAAATAATATTTTACCCTATCGGATAATTTATAGGGTCAGTGATAATCAAGAAATTGAAATTTTGAATATCGTGTTAATCGGGCATCGTAAAGATGTCTATGATAAATTAAATCGCATCAAACAGAGTGATGAATCTTAATTTATGAAAATATGGGTAGTAATAAATGTATAACTTGTTGATAAATTGAGGAGTAAGTGATATGGCACGGCAGGAATTTGATATAGAAGAGTTGGTGAGTCAGATACAGCGTGGAGCAATTAGATTACCTGAAATGCAACGTGGTTATGTTTGGCAAGGAACAAAGGTAAGAGATTTACTGGATTCTCTTTATCGTGGCTATCCTTCAGGAACAATTTTAACATGGGAATCGCCTTTGGAGGCTCCAATAGTAACGGGTGACTTTGCTATTGATGTCGATAAAGAAATCCCTCATCAGAGATACCAATTATTATTAGATGGGCAACAACGTCTTACTTCCCTTACCGCTATCATTCGTGGCAAGCCAGTGAAGGTGAAAAATCGTATTAATCCTATTGAAATTTTATTTAATCTTGAGCATCCTGATTATATTACCATTCATACAGAGATAGATATTGATGACGAAGATAATGCAGAAGATACGATAGAAGAAAAAGATGAGTTGCAAAAAGAGATGACATTTGCATTGAGTTCGAAGAAATTAAAAGCTTCACCACATTGGGTGGCTGTTGGTGAGGTTTTAAATACAAATGATAATAAAGAATTTCTAGAAGCTGCAGGTGTTACAGGTTGGGATGATCCTCGTTATAATAAATATAATGACAGGTTAATAAAACTTCGTAATATAAAAAGTTATAAATATGATGTTTATGTCTTGGATAGTAAAAAATCTTATGCAGAAGTAACCGAAATTTTTGTACGTGTTAATTCTTCTGGGGTGCGATTAAAAGGTTCTGATTTAGCGTTAGCGCAAATTACGGCTAAATGGTCTGGCTCCTTAAAATTATTTGAAGAGTATCAAAAGAAATGCTATGAGGCAGGTTTTGATATAGAGATTGGTACACTGGTTAGAAATTTGGTTGTTTTTGCAACGGGGCAGTCTCAATTTAAGAGAGTGAATGAGCTTAGTACAGAAGCGCTGAAAGAGGCATGGGAAAAATCTAAAGCAGGTTTTGATTATGCGATGGATTTTTTAAAAAGTAATGTTGGCATTGATAGTTCAATTTTATTGTCTTCACCTTATATTTTGATTACTGTTGCATATTTTAAAAATAATCACTCTTCACCTGAAGAGATAGCAAATTTAAGAAAATGGGTGTTACTGGCTAATATGAAAGGGCGTTACTCACGAGCATCATCTGAAACATATTTGAACAAAGACTTAAAGGCAAAAAATGAGAACGGGTTAGATACCATGTTCACAGATTTGCGCGCGCAATTTGGTAGGTTAAATGTAGAAGCAGAAGATATAACGGCGATAGATAGCCGTAGTAATTACTTCAAAACCATGTTTATGGCATTTCGCAAAGATGAAGCAAAATCTTGGGGAGATGGGCTAATCATTTCGTTTAAGCATTCAAGCGTAAAACATAAGATACAGTTTCATCATATATTCCCCAAATCTCTTTTAAAAGGACAAAATGAAGAAAAAATAAATGATATCAGTAATCTTGCTTTTATTGGTGGTGGGGTCAATCGTGAGATTAGTAATAAAGAGCCATCGGATTATTTGGAAGTAATTAAAAACAAATATGGAGAAAAAGCTTTAACTTTACAACAGATTCCTATTCCTATTAATGAAGAAAATTTTTGGGAATTAGGAAAATATGATGTCTTTTTGACAAAAAGGCGTGCGTTAATTATTGCAAGGTTAAATGAATTTCTTGAAGGATAAAAACATTAGGGCTGTCCTAGTTAATCAGCCCATAATATTTTACTCCGTCACTTCTTCTCTTCTTAATATTTCCGTTTCTCGTTTCATACTTAACATCCTGCCTGCTATTATAAATTTACAAGAAGCGAAGAGAATCAATAAAACAACCAACAACTCTTGACTGTTTCCATCCCTCAATATAAAATACGCGTATTACTTTTTATTATTGAGGATGTGAAGCATGGCAAAGTTTCAACAGCCGATTGCTGAAAATTCCCATCAGGAAACTTATGAAGAGCCTGATGAGTTTGATTTGTTGCTTGCCGAACAAGCGATTGAGATTATGGAAACGAATGATGAATGGATTCCGCATAATGAAGCGGTTAGGTCCAGAATATTATGAGAAATATAAAATCTGATTAATAACGGATATTGTTTACTCAAATTCCACAACAATATCATTTTAACATTAACATCAATCTATGAAGGAGATAAAAGATGAAAAATGATTTATATATGAAAGTAATTATGACCGTGATTGCCATATCACTGGCTAAAATCGCGCTGGTGGATAGCAATCTTATCAAGCCCGTGGTAGCGGCAAGCGGGGTTCAGAAAGTTACTATTTGTAATACAAGTGGTACTGGTTGTGTCAGCACGCGCGGTGGTGTGCTCAGCGTTCGCGATAACTGATACAACAGTGCGCGTTTGATAGCGCGATATACATTGTCCAACAATAATATCCCCCAATATTTTAATATCGGGGATATTATCTTTATGATGTTGAGATAGTATAAAACATTGCTATAATAGGCGATGGTTTATAAAGAGACTGCTTGCATGATTTCTAGTGATATATTTAAAACATGGCTCATAGATGTTTATAAAAAAAATGATGGAAAACCACTCGCATCTTCTTCAGCCGATAAATATATAGGTGCAATAGGAACAATATCGCAACATATTGACAAAAACCTATATGAATCAAGCGTAGAAGAATTAAGAAATATTATCAGCTCTGATACGTCATTTATTGAAAAAAATGATAGAGGTAATAATATGTATTCCAGCGCTGTGGAACGATTAATAGAGTGTAAAATTTATATAGAAAATAACATGCCTACCGCTGTTCTTGACTATCAACAAAGGCATGAAAAAGAAGTTGCATCTTATCAACAGCACCTATTCATATCACCGCCTATGGGCAATCCAAAGCCTGAAAAAATAAACGCACCCGATAGCCATTATATTAAACGCGACCCAAAAGTTTCGGCATATGTAAAGCAACGTGCTGATGGAACATGCGAATGCTGCCATCATGCCGCGCCTTTTCAAAAACTGGATGGCGAGCTGTTTTTAGAAATCCACCATATGAAGCCATTGGCACAAGGTGGCAGTGATACCGTTGCGAATGCTATTGCTATTTGTCCTAATTGCCATCGTGAGTTGCATCATGGGGCAAAGCGTGATTCATTAATTGAAAAGATTTATCTTGAACATACTTCAATAGAGCGCGAATAAAGTTTTGCTTTCAAATAATACACCACCCAACATAATGGCATAAAGATTGCATAATTAGCCTTGAATTATGAATTTATGATGTATGTTTTGGCATGATTGTTTTGGCATGGAAGTTTTAGTTATATTAATGATAGCCGTTTTTTCCTTACTCGGTACAAATGATGAGTTAGGAACGAAATGGGAAAGAATTGATGAGAATATCAATGGCAATGTCTATTATCTTGATTATGAGAGTATCAGAAAGCGCGATAATGGCATTTATTTTTGGTATTTAGCCGATTATCTAACCCCCACTAGCTCTGGCTATTTTTCGGTGAAAATTTACAATCTTGCCGATTGTTATGATTTTCGCTATAAACATATCGGCTTTTTGGCCTATAAAGAGCCAATGGGCATGGGGGCTGCCGATAACTCGCAAACATCATCGCAATATACCGATTGGCAATATCCAGCACCTGAATCTATCTTTAACAAGATTTTACAAGAAATCTGTGACGCTCACAATTAAGTAAGTCATATATTTCTACGCCACATTAAACTTGCGCCACATTAAATAATAATCTGATATTTATATGCGCTTGCATTTGCCCTATCAGCAAGATAGAGTGATTGAATTAATATTCATAATGGGTGCATCAAATTATGCAAATTAACAATAAAAGTTGGTTTTTAATTATCATGTTAGGCATTGTATGGGGCAGTAGCTTCTATTTTGTTGAAGTGTTATTAAAATTCTTAAACCCGTTCATGATTGTGTTTCTGCGCGTTTCCATCGCCAGTATCGCATTGATTGGTTTTTGTATTGCCAAAAAAATTAGGTTTCGGCTGAATCGACAGACTATTTTGCTAATATTCGTGATGGGGTTTATCAATAATGTCATACCATTTTCTTTGATTACCTATGGGCAGCAATCAACCACTGGCGGGTTGGCCGCCATTCTTAATTCCACCACTGCTTTTTTTGGCATTATGCTAACACCCTTATTTTATAGGGAAGAGAAAATCACATGGAATCGGTTATTGGGCGTGATGATCGGTTTTATGGGGGTTGCGATTATTATTGGTATCGAGAATTTAAGGCAATTTGATACAGAAGGTGCGGGAAAATATTTAATTATCGGTGCATCAGTTTCCTACGCGTTTGCCAGCATGTTGGGCAAACGTTTAACGCAAACCATGCCACCCATTATGAGTGCCACCGCCATGCTAACCGCAAGTTCGCTCATTTTATTATGCTATATTGTAGCAACGGGGCAAACGCAATTTTCGCTGATAACGCCCTATATTCTTGCTTATGCTGTGGCGTTTGCGCTGATTTGTTCGGTGCTTGCCTATCTTATTTATTTTGAAACATTGCGCCATACAGGGGCAAGTAACCTTACCCTATGCACGATTATATTACCTGCCTCAGCCATTTTATTAGATGCGGCATTTTTAGGGCAGTTTATTACCCGTCTTGAATTTTATGGCATGTTGGTGATTATGGCAGGGCTGATAACGCTAGATGGGCGCATCTTTAAGTTACGATATTAGCCGCCATACCCCATTAACCATACCAACGCACCATGCCGATAATACCCGCGGTGGCGTAAAATAATTGCAGCAGTAAAATACCTTTATGCTTACCTAAAAATGCCCAAATCGCAATCAGCATTGCCGAAATCAGCAATAAGGCAAAGCCTAAAAACTCCGCACCAATATTGAGTGCCACCAATAAAGAATAAACGATTGCTGTGATAACGCCCGCCCATTCATAGATTTTACCATTTTTATATATCATTTTGTACCTTTCACGCTATTTTCTGGTTCTGCTGTAAGCCTTATTGCTAGCATCATACCTAAAATATACCAGATAATACGCTGAAAACTCATATCTTGCACCAACGAAAACGTACCCCATACCAGCAAGCAATTCAACAGGATAAATTTTTGTTCCGATAAGCGCACCCCCTGCTTAAAAATATAATATAGTAACATCATCGGCAAGGGTGCTATCAATAATAGCCCAACAATGCCCATTTCAGTTGCAATCCATAAAGGCACATTATGAATCACTTTTGCCTGATAATGATGCAAAAAGCCACCAAGCCCGCTGCCAAAAATGGGATAGTTGGTAAATAGCTCCCATGCTTGCATCCAATTTGTGCCCCGCAAAACATCGGATTCATTATTACCAATAATTTTTGAAGTATAGGTGCCACGGTCGGGGGCATAGGTGCCAAAGCGATAGGCAATAATCGGAAATGCTTTAACGCCCGTGATGGTTTTCATCAATAACGGCATCAGCAACCCCCATAATATCATCACAGCTCCTGTTACCATAACACTAGGCAATAATTTACCAATATTGATATAGCCCATTATGTAATACCATATTAGCAATAAAGGTAATAATAAAATCACCACCCTTGATTGCGTTAACACACACGCCACTATCAAGCCAGCAATCAATAAATTATTTCTATCAAACCAATATTTTGCTTGTTTCTGCCGTGCCAGTAAAAAACATAATAATAGCATCGCCATTAAGGCAAAGGCATTGCGATTCACCATAAATCCAGAAATATCATACCACCATTGCAGAATATGGCGGACATCATAGTCGATAAAGTAAGCCAGCAACAGTTGTGCTATCACCGTTAGCATCAGGGCCGATGCCAATAATGTGATGCCATACCATACGCCCTTATCACCTAATAATCTGCCAATGGCTGCACCGCTCATCACATAGCCGAATAGAATGATAATCCCCGTCATGCGGTTCACGCCTGCCCATTGGCTAGACCCGAAACTAATAAAGCCAACCAGCCAACCGTAAAACAGCATCACCACCGCTAAAATCAAGGCAAGCCCAAAGCCACGCTCGGCCCATAAGGCGGTGCGCTGTTTATCCAACAGCCAAAACACAAAAAAGGTGAAACCCATTAAAAACGCAATCGGGTCAGCCATATTTAATGTGACCTCATTCACAGAAGTCGGCAAGCGAAGCTGAAACGGCAATAAAGCCGATAATAAAAACACGCCAAGCATCAACAACATTTTTTGATTGAATGCAGGCACTTTATGCTTTGATATGACCGCCGGTTTATTATCATTTTCAGGCTTATCAGATTGCCGCTTGGTTAAGAAAAACACCAAACCAAAATGCAGAAATAACACTAAAAATAGCAATACGCTCAACACACCCGAAAGCACCAAAGCAGTGGAAAGGCTTAAACCCAACTGGCTAAAAACTGCCACTGCCGATAATTCGCGTATCCCCAAGCCTGAAAAACTTATCGGGATAGTGGTTGCCAATATTACCAAAGCCAATGATGATGCCAACACAAATATCGGCACATCGGGAAAGAAATAGACCCCTAAAATTAAAAACCCTATCAAACTGCTCAGATGAATGATAATCGTCAATAATGACGTGCTTAAAAAACCAATCTGGCGAATCACTCGAATTGCTTCAATCATCTTGGCACGCTCATCAGCAGAACAAAAATACTTGAATAACAGCGTTAATGTTAAAATAACTGAAACACCCAAAACAGTGAAATAAATCAATTGTGCATGATTAATAGAAAATGTGCCTTGCCTGCCCAAACTGGTGATAATCACCAACCCCAATAATACCACCGACGAGATGATTTTTTCAAAGATGGTGATGGATACATAAAGATGCCCTTTATCAGTCTTGCCTCTGCCATGGTTCACCCTGCCCGCAATCTGCGCCAGTGATGGAATCAGAAACATGCTATAAAGTAATGAGTAAATATTGATTTTATGGTTTTGCCAAAAGGGTAAATCTATGCCAAATTTCGCGCTAACATCGTGAAACCGCCATGATGAAAGCAATAAATTGCCAAATAAAAAGACACTGCTAAATAAAATTGTGATAAGACCTTCATGACTGGTAAGTAAGGAAGATAAA
>JAHZMA010000112.1 GCA_022599575.1 Alphaproteobacteria bacterium
CGAAGGTGGCTTTCGCCCGATGCTGTTTGATTTGCAAAATGACCCGAATGAATATCATGATATTGGCGATGATGCCGCCTATAAGCATGTGATTGATAAAATGTATGGCTATTTATTTGAATGGACGCGCCGCTTATCGCAGCGCATTACTGTATCGGATAATCAGATTTCTTTGATGCGTGAATTTGGCGGTGGGCAAGGTGTGATGATTGGGGTATGGTCGGAAGATGACGTGTCAAAAACTCATGCTGATTTTTATCGTGGCAAAGCCAAACAAGATTTTACCCACCAGAATATTACAGACGCAGGTAACGGAGAAAAAACATGAAACTAAGTGATTATGAAAAAGCGGGCAAATATGCTATTGAATGGGGCGTTAAATATCGCGAAAATATGGCGCAATATCCAGTAATGGCACAAACCAAACCCGGTGATATTGTGAAACAAATTCCTGACCATATGCCACAATTAGGCGAGGATATTGAAGATTTGCTTGCCGATATGGATAAGATTATTTTACCGGGCATTACCCATTGGCAACATCCGCGCTTTTTTGCTTATTTTCCTTCCAACGCGCCACTGGCATCGGTATTGGCACAGCAATTTAGCGCGGTAATGGGCTCACTGGCATTATTATGGCAAACATCGCCCGCCGCCAGTGAGTTAGAAGAAAAAATGACGCAATGGTTGCAACGCGCCGTCAATCTTAGTCCCGATTTTATGGGAGTCATTCAAGATGGCGCTTCTAGTTCCACACTTATCGCCGTTTTAACCATGCGCGAACGCGCCACACAATGGCAAAGCAATAAAACAGGGCTGGCACAACAAAAAACCTTGCGTATCTATGTTTCGGAACATGCCCATTCTTCGGTGGAACGTGCGGTTGGTTTTGCAGGCATTGGCAGAGAAAATCTGGTTAAAATCAATGGTGATGAGGGCGCGTTGCATGGCATGAACAAACAAGCCTTACAACAAGCGATTGAAGCGGATATCAAGCATGGCTATCAGCCAGTGGGGATTGTGTTATGCACGGGTAGCACCTCAATCGGTTCTTGTGATGATATTGAGGGTATTTGCGATGTGGCTGAAAAATATAACCTTTATACCCATCTTGATGCCGCATGGGCGGGGGCGGCGATGGTGTGTCCTGAATTTCAACATTATTGGCAAGGGGTGAATAGGTTAGATTCTTTGGTGTTAAATCCGCATAAATGGCTAGGCGGACAGCATGATTGCTCGTTACATTATTTCAAAAATACCGATGATGTTAGAAAAACACTATCATTACAGCCTGAATATCTTAAAACCATCGATATGGAAGATATTAAAAATTACTCTGATTATTCATTAGGGCTAGGGCGCAATTTTCGCGCCTTGAAATTATGGTTTTTATTTAGAATTTATGGGCTAGAATATATTCAAAATATCTTTAGAAACCATGTTTCATGGGCGCAATATTTACAGCAAAGATTTGAACAAACGCCAAATTTTCAAATTATAACACCCTGTTTTTTATCGCTGTTCACCTTTCGTTATCTGCCACAACAATGGCAAGGTGATGTTAATGATTTTACGCAAAAATTGGTGAAAATCATCAATGATGATGGACGTATTTATATCACGCAATCTATCTATAACAATATGAAAATGATACGTTTTCAAATTGGCACTTATGATTGCACCAAAAAAGATGTTGATATTGCCTATCAAACCATCACAGAGCTTGCAAAAAAATTGGATAAATGATTATAGGCATAATAGAGTTTCTTTTAGAGTAGGGATGAAGAGATGAGCAAGCATTTTAAGCAATTTACGGTGCATGATAAGGTGGTGGAAAGTAGCATTATTACCTCGTTTTATCTTAGCCCCAACGATAATATTGGCGATAATATTGGCGATAATATTGGCAATGATATTTCTGAATGGGAACAGGCAAAGGCGGGGCAATTTCTCACCATCAGAATTCCACGTGAACCGCGCAATCTTTTGCGTAATTATTCTATATCTAACGATGTTGATGAAAAAAGATATTTCCGCATCACCGTCAAGCGCGAAAGCGCACCTGCTGATAAGCCTGATATCGCCGATGGCATTGGCTCATGCTGGTTGCATGATAAGATTCAAAAAGGTGATAAGATTGATGTCGCCAAACCACGTGGCAAATTTTTCTTAAACCAGCAAAGTGATAAGCCTGTTCTGTTATTATCGGGCGGGGTTGGGCAAACGCCATTATTGGCGATGTTGCATCAATTGGTAAAAACCAATCGTTCCACCTATTTTATCCATGCTTGCCAGAATGGTGAGGTTCATGCCATGCAAACTGAGGTGCAGAAGCTGATAGCAGGCAAAGCACATATCCACTCATATTTGGCATATGCACAGCCAACGCAACAAGATAGAGAGCATCAGCATTTTGATACAGAGGGCTATATCACCAAACAAATTTTACAATCATTATTGCCAGCAAATGATTGCGAAATCTATATGTGCGGCCCTAGTTTTTTTATGGCAACCATGTTCCATCATTTGATTGCATTAGGCATTGCCGAAGATAACATCGCCTATGAATTTTTTGGTAATGCCCAATCATTGAAAGATTTGGCGTTAAAGATAGGGGGGCGCGGATTCGCTTCTCGGACGTGAGGACGGAGCCCACGCCCTTGCGAATGCCCCCCTTAACCCCCCGCTATAAAAATAGGGGGGCGCGGATTCGCTTCTCGGACGTGAGGACGGTGCCCACGCCCTTGCGAATGCCCCCCTTAACCCCCCGCCATAAAAATAGGGGGGGCGCGGATTCGCTTCTCGGTGCGCGCTTGTCAATACGAGTCAGAATAGGAAATCCAGTGCATCTAAAGCCGTTAATGCTCAAACCGCATTAACGGCAAGATACGCTTCGATTGCCCCCCTTAACCCCCCGCTATATCCAATCCACTATAATTAATTTGACATTATTTTCTCTCCATGCTATTAGTTAGTCTAGCGAACGAACTAATAAAAAATCGTTAAAGATGCCATAAGAGATAACAGGGACAGTAAAAGATGAATGATATTAATTTATCAAGGCAAGTATCAATAGAACGCGTTATGCGTGCCATTGCCTCTTATGGTCCTATTTCGCGGGCATCATTAGCCAAAGAACTTGGCCTATCCAAACAAACCATTTCTGAAATTATGCAAGTGCTTGAACAATATAATTGGGTGCAAATAAAAGGGCAGACTGAAGGGCATATCGGGCGACGCGCCATTACCTATCAGCTCAATCCAAACTGTGCTGGTGTGGTGGTGGTTGATTTGGGTGGCACAAAAATTCGTACCTGCATTGTCAATTTGGTTGGTGAGATTATCGCTGAACAAACCATACCAACAGATAAGCAAGGTGGTAAAGTGGTGATTGACCAGATGAGCGATATGATTCACGCATTATGCAAGCAGGTTGATATTGCAGATGACCAAATTAATTTGGCGGTGGTGGGTATACCGGGTGTGTATGATGAAAAAACCGACCATGTGGTGATGGCACCCAATATTCAAAAGCTTGGTAATATTCCTTTTGCTGAAACTTTAGAAAAGCAGACAGGGCTTAAAATCATTGTCGAAAATGATGTCAACCTTGCGGCAAAGGGTGAATATTGGCTTGGCGAGCAAGCCGATACCCAAAGCTATGGCAGTTTGGTATTGCTAATGATTGGCACAGGGCTAGGTGCGGGCATTATTGTTAATGGCGAGTTGCAAAAGGGGCGTAATGGTATGGCAGGCGAGATTGGCTCGCTACCTTTATTAGGGGAAAAGCAAGCAAATATCAATGCCAATGGGCTAGAAAGTCGCTTAAGTGGGGTTGCCATTGCCAAACAATATCACGCACAAACAGGTGAGACTAAAACAGCATCTGAAATATTTGCCCTTGCTGAAAATAATGATGATATTGCCATGAAGATTATTGATGATGCGGCAGGTTTGCTGATGCAAGTGATTTATTCGCTTGATTTTATTATCAACCCCGATAAATTTGTGCTTGGGGGGTCTATTGGTAAATCCATATTATTGAATAAATTAGTAAAAGCCAAACTTGCCCGCCAAAAATGGCAAGCACCTGTGATAGAAACAGTAAAAGCAGGAAAATATGCCGCGATGATGGGTGGGGTTGCTGTTGGGCTTGAACAAACACAATATGATTTATTTGCTGCCTCTTACGGTGAAGCGACACCACCTAAAAAATTTGTTGCGTTTAAGAATGCAAATTCTAAACAATTATTGCATGCAATCGGACAGAAGACATGACAGGCTTGAATTTTGCTAAAGTGCCAGACGATACCAAAGCTGATAATAGGGCAATAGCGTTTTTGCAAGGTGCGATACAAGCACAAAGCATCACGGGGAACGAGACGAATTTTGTGAATTATCTGCTTCCCAAAATGCAAGCTCTTGGTCTTCAGCCACAAACAGAAGAATTTGCAGATGGCAGGTTAAATCTATGGGGTGGCACAAAAGCAACAGAAAATAATTCAGCAGACAATGATAATGTGTTATTGGTGATGGGGCATACTGATACGGTGCATGTAAAAGGCTGGCGCGATAAATGGCAAGGCACGGCGCGCGAGAATCCTTTCAGCGGCGCGGTGATAGATGGTGAGATATGGGGGCGTGGCTCTGGCGATTTAAAAGCGGGCATTTGTGCGTGGCTGATGGCGTGGGAACGGTTATATAGTCATAATATCCAGCTCAAAGGTGAACTGCAATTTGCTTTTATCGGTGATGAAGAAAGCGGCGAAGCAGGAATGGGCACCAGCGAAGGTGTTAAACATTATGTGAATAATATTGCGCCGACTTTATCAAAACCAACATTTGCCGTTTATACCGAACCATCTCAGCTTAATATTTACACCGCACAGATGGGGTTTTTTATCGCCGATATTGATATTATTGGTAAAACCTCTTATTTTGGCGTGCCCGAACAAGGCATTGATGCGTTGAAAGCGGCGCATAAGGTGGCAACAAATATTTTCAAACATTCAAATGATATTGAACAAATATCGCCACATGAACTGATTGGTAACCCTTTCGCGCTGATAACAGATTTTCGTGCTGGTGGCTATATCGCTGTGCCGGGTGATGCACATATCAGCTTAATCCGCAAATTATTGCCAAGCGAAAATATGGATCAGGCTGTTAAAAAACTTTCTGATATTGTCCATGAAGCAATAAAAGGCACAGGCTGTGAGTGTAAGATTGCATTTACTGCTGGGCGCGACCATGCAGATGGTGGATTACCATCAGTGACTGACCCTGATATTGCCGAAGTTCAGCTATTAATTGACACTGTCAAAAATCACTGGCAAAAAACTGGTGCTGTATGTGCTGCGCCTTTTTGGTCGGAAAAATCTTTCTTAAAACATGGACTGGGTTGCAATGCTGTTTATTGTGCGCCCGGTGACATCACAAATTGTCACACGCTTGAGGAACGCGTGGACATAAAACAATATTTGGCAGCGATTAAGGCATTTGCTGATTTCATCGCCAAATATTGTTGTTCTTAAACTAAATGGTAGGAGGTCTCAATGAGAAAATTATTACTGTTAATAACAATGATTACTTTTATAGCAAGTGGCAGTGCTATTGCACAAACAGTCGGCCCTAATGGCGAACAAGCAACGCCATCAAAGCAAGTTACTGTTGCGAAAAGCGATGTTAAAAAAGTAAAAAACATGAAACTGAAAGCAGCATTGCTATGGCATGATCAATCTGATTTTGTTAATGCTGTTACTGCGGGCGCGAAAGATGAATTCAAACGTTTGGGGGTTAAAGTTGTTGCTGAGGCTAATGCTGCTTTTGATGCTGCGAAGCAAAAAGCAGATATTGAAAATGCACTGATTAAAAGCCCAAATATCATTTTATCGCTGCCACTTGACCCAGCCACATCAGCGGCGGCCTTCCGAGAAGCCAAAGATGAAGGGGTAAGTCTGGTGTTTCTTTCTAATTTACCTGCGGGCTATCAACATCCGCAAGATTATGCGGCGATTGTTACAGACGATTTATTCGCTATGGGCAAACAAGCCGCAGATGCTTTGGCAAAAAGCATGGGCAAAAAAGGCACAGTAGGTTGGATTTATCACGATGCAGCTTATTATGTCACCAATCAGCGTGATAATGCGTTCAAAAAAACAATTGAAACAGATTATCCCAACATTAAAATTGTTGCCGAATCTGGTTTGGCAGACCCCGCACGGGCAGAAGAAATTGCCAATGCGATGTTGCTAAAAAATCCTAATATTGGCGGTATTTATACGCCATGGGCAGGACCCGCCGAAGGCGTGTTAGCAGCATTGCGTGCCAATGGCAATAAAAAAACCAAATTGGTGACGTTGGATTTGTCTGAGCCAGTTGCGCTTGATATGGTTAATGGTGGCAATGTGGTTGCAATCACAGCCGATGAAGCTTACGAGCTTGGGCGGGCGATGGCAGCTGCTGGTGTTAATAAAATATTGGGCAAAAAGGTTCCAGCTTTTGTGATTGCGCCTGCAATCACGGCAACACCTAAAAATGTTGAAAAAGTTTGGAAACAATCGCTTAATATCCAAGCGCCAAAAAGCGTTCGTAAATAGTTAAAAATAGACGGGCATTTGCGATTGTAAATGTCCGTCTTATTTTAAGATAATAGCAATATGTATACAATAAAAATGCCCATGCTTAACAAATTTGACCTGAAAGGTAGCATTGTCTATCTGGCATTTGTGGGCATTTTTATTTTTTTCTCAATCATTTTATGGGAAGATGGTTTTTTAAGCACACGGAATTTAAGCAATATTATTTTACAAACCACGCCGATAACCATTATGGCACTTGGTTTGGTTTTTGTGTTTTCAGCAGGCGAAATTGATATTTCTTTCGGCTCGATTGTGGCGGTATCGGCATTAACAGCAGCAGTATTAATGCAAACATTTCACCCCTTCATCAGTGTTATCATTGCTCTTTTTGTGGGCACAGCCATTGGTGCGCTGAATGGCGCATTGGTTGCCTATCTTCGCTTGCCTTCTTTTTTGGTAACATTGGCAACGATGGCTTTATTTGCAGGGGTTGCGCGTAGCATGACTAATTTGCGCTCAATTCCAGCAATTGATCCGTTATTTACTGGTATTTTTGGTTCAGGGAAATTATTTGGCATTCCTTCTTTAGTGATATGGTGTGTTTTCGCTGTCATTATTGCCCATATTATTTATCGCCATACCCGTTTTGGCGCGCATGTGATTGCCACTGGCGATAATCCACGTGCGACACAAGTGGCAGGCATTGATGTTAAGAAAATTCGCCTTTATGTGTTAACATTATCAGGCGCATGTGCCGCATTGGCAGGCGTTTTATATACGGGGCGGATTCAAGCGGCAAAATACACGCTTGGCGAAACGGATTTATTAATCGTGATTGCGGCTGTGATTGTTGGTGGCACCGCATTAAATGGCGGTAAAGGCACGATTATCGGTGCGCTTGTTGGCTCATTATTGATGGGCATGTTGAGCAATGGGCTGATTTTAATGGAATTTTCGGTTTCTCAACAGCTGATTGTGCGCGGGTTGATTATTTTACTCGCGGTTATTGTTTCTTTACGCCAACCCAATTCATAAGGAGAAAAACATGTTTCTTGATGTGATTGAACGTAGAAATTCTGAGATGGTTAAAGCTGCTATTGCATTGCATCAGCAAGGGAAAATCCCACCCAATTGCTATGTGATTGATTGTGATATGGTGGAAAAAAATGCGCGTCTGTTTAAAACAGAAGCGGATAAATATGGGTTAGAAACTTTCGTAATGACCAAGCAAGTAGGGCGCAATTCTAGCTTTAATCAAGCGGTGATGCGTGGCGGTATTAATCGTGCGGTTGCGGTGGATATGGCATGCGCGATTCCTTGCCATCGTTCAAACTTAAAAATAGGGCATATCGGGCATTTGGTGCAAATTCCGCGTGCCGATGCTGATTTTGTTGCGCGCACATTACAGCCTGATTATTGGACTGTATTTAGTGAAGATAAAGCGCGTGAAGCGGCGAACGCATCGCATAAAGCAGGGGTTACGCAAAAATTAATGGCACGGATTCAAATGCAGGGCGATATATTTTATCGCGGTCATGAGGGTGGTTTTGATGCGGACAATATTGTTGCGGTTGCACAATTTATGGATAAGCTTGATGGTGCAGAATTTGCGGGCATTACAACGTTTCCTGCCCTATTATTTGATAATGATAATCATCAGGTTATTCCTACGAAAAATTTACAAACTCTTACCAAAGCCAAACAGATGCTAGAAGATGCAGGCTATCAGAATTTTGCCATTAATGCGCCAGGCACAACCTCATCATTGGTGTTAGAACATTTGCATAAGGCGGGGGCAACCCAATGCGAGCCCGGTAATGGGCTACATGGCACAACGCCATTACATGCGGTTAAAGATTTGCCTGAAGCACCTGCTGTTTGCTATGTGAGCGAAGTATCGCATATTCATGATGGGGAGGCCTATGCGTTTGGTGGTGGATTTTATATCGACCCTGTTTTCCCCGATTATCAGGTGCATGCCATTATTTCTGATGGCAATCAAATGCGTAAAGCCCCCGTATTTGTGCCGCCCCCTTCGGCGATTGATTATTATGCCATGATTAACCAAACAAAGGCACAAGCAAAAACGGGTGATAGTGTGGTGTTTGGTTTTCGTGGGCAGGTATTTGTTACCCGTGCCTTTGTGGCAGGGGTGCGGGGTATTGCTAGTGGCAAGCCTTTGGTGGAAAGCATTGAAGATGGGTTTGGTAATGCCGTTACTTGGCCATACAATTTGGAGACATGATTGATGGCTGAACCAATTTTATCCTCACCGATTTTGTCTTTACGGCATATTCAAAAAAATTTTGGTGCGATCACCGCCATTCAAGATTTTTCGTTAGATATTTATGCGGGCGAAATTGTGGCGTTAGTCGGTGATAATGGTGCGGGCAAATCAACATTGGTTAAAATAATTTCAGGAATATACACCCCTTCTGCGGGAGATATTTTGCTAGATAATAAACAAATAAATTTCAAAGATGCCACAGTGGCGCGCGCACAAGGCATCGAGGTTGTTTATCAAGATTTAGCACTTTGCGAAAAGCAAAAAGTCTATATGAATATGTTTTTAGGGCGTGAAGCTACCAATCGGTTTGGCTTGCTTGATAAATCAAGCATGAATACACAAACCAGTAAGCTCATTAAAGAACTTGATGTGCGGATTCCATCAGCCGATGCCACCATTGCCGAACTTTCGGGCGGGCAAAGACAAGGCATTGCCATTGCCCGTGCTGCCCATTGGGCGCGCAAAATGATATTATTAGATGAGCCAACAGCTGCATTAGGGGTGGCTGAAACAGCCAAAGTAGAAACATTGATTAAAAAATTAAAATCCACCAAATTAGCAATTTTAATGATTTCGCATTCGCTTGACCAAGTTTTCAGACTCTCAGACCGTATCACAGTTTTAAGACGTGGCAAACAGGTTGCATCTTTGGAAACCAAAAAAACCAATAAGAATGAAATTGTTGCCATGATTACTGGCGTTAAAGGGTAAAATATGACCATTATGCAACGTGAAATATCAGAAATTCCTGATATTATTGCTAAAATTATCCATCAATTAGAGCTATACCACGCGATTGGCAGAAAAATGATGGATTTTCAAGGGGCATGGGCAAGCAACGCCCGTGGCACATCAGACCATTCAGCACATTATTTTAAGTTTTTGGTAGAATACCATATCGGCAAATTGGTAACGCCATTATCGCCATCACTCTCATCAATTTATGGTGCGAATTTACAGCTTGAACATGGTATGCTATTATCTATCTCGCAATCAGGTGGCTCACCCGACCTTATCGCCAGCCAAGCCAATGCCAAGAAAAATGGCGCACATTGCTTTTGCCTTACCAATCAACAGCAATCAGTATTGGCGACGCAATCAGATGCTGTTATCGCCATGTCAGCAGGCGATGAACAAGCTGTGGCAGCGACCAAAACATTTGTTGCCAGTCTCTTTATCGGCTATTGCATCACGCAAGCGATGCGAGACAGTAATACACCACTCCCATTTGCCAGATTGCAAGATGCACTGATAAAATCGCGCTTATGTGATGAGGAACAGGCGCTGGGCATATTACAAGCAAGTCAATCTGTATTGGTGATTTCACGCGGGGCGGGCGTGGCGATTGCCCGTGAAATGGCACTAAAATTAAAAGAGACATGTATGATTCATGCTGAAGCCTATTCGGCAGCAGAAGCGGTGCATGGTCCGATGATTTTGGCATGTAAGAATATCACTGTATTGGCAGTGCAAACCAATGATGCGGGCAATGCAAGCATATTGCAGGCGGCAGAATTGATGCGAAAAAATGGCGCGCATATTATCATGATTGAAACGATTGATGCGCTTGGCTATCTTGCGCCTTTGGTGCAAATCACCCATTTTTATCGATTGGTTGAAAAATTATCACGTCATTTAGGCTTAAACCCCGATACACCGCCCATGCTTAACAAAGCAACAGAAACAGTTTAATGATGCTAGATATAGGGCAAGGCTTGACATAAGTCATTTTTACGCTTACAGTTTAATAACCAACTGAGTGTTAAGGAATAATTTGCAAGGTGTAAAATGAATTACTCACAATATTCTAATGATAAAGCGCTAGCAAGCAATTCGGTTTTTAATTATTTAAAGAACACACCATTATTTGATAATATTGCTAATAATGATATAATTGATTTTGCGAAAGCTGCCACGGTCAAACATTGTGAAAAAGGTGACATTATCTTTTTGCATCATGATGAGGCATTATATTTTTATATCATTAAATCAGGTTGGGCAAAATTATTTCGCCAAACATTAGATGGCAGTGAAGCCATTGTTGATATTTTAAACGACGACCATATTTTCGGTATCACAGCATTATATCAAGATAACAGATATGATTTTGGTGCACAGATTATTTGCAACAGCGAAATCATTAAAATTCCGCTAGATTTACTGCGACAAAAAGCGCACATCAATCAAAATTTATCTTTGAACGCGTTAAAATTCACCTCTGCTATCATCAAAAGAAAAAATACCGAATTAGAGCATCGCGATTTGCAAACCGCACCACAGCGTATTGGGTGCTTTTTGCTGAAATTATGTGCCAGTGATGAAACAGGGCCGATTACGCTTCATCTACCTTATAGCAAAACGCTTGTTGCCTCGCGCTTAGGCATGAAAGCGGAAACTTTCTCACGGGCTTTGAATAAATTAAAAGATAGTTTAGATATAACAATTTCTGGTTCAAGCATCACAATAAATGATGTTAGCATATTGGAAGAAAATGTCTGTCAGTCTTGTTCACTATGTCGGTTGTGATAACGACATTGTTATTTCATTGCACAAGCGGTGAGTCGGCAGATTTGAGTTGAAAGCCACTTATATTTGCACTGCCTGCCAAAAGCTGGATATATTGGCTAAAAGCGCGTTGCCAGCTTTGCCGCCCCAAATAATCTACAATCCATTCATGCACTGCTTCAAAAGGCAATTGTTTTCCCTCAAGCCGTTTATGCACCTTAATGATATGATAGCCAAACTCACTGCCCAAAGGCTGTTTTGAAATTTCTTCTTCTTGCATATTAAACAAGGCTTGCTCGAAAGCAGGAGTGGTTTGTCCTTTGGTGATTTGCTCTAAATGTCCACCAGTTTTTGCCGAAGAGCAGGCGGATTCCGCTTTTGCAATGGTGGCAAAATCATCAGGTTTTTCGGTGATACGCTGCAAGGCATTTTGCGCTTTTTTCAACGCAGATTGACGCGCATCTTCATCACCTTCAGGTGCCAAATATAAAATATGTGATGCCTCAAATAAGGGTGAGGTGTAAAATCGTTGCTTGTTATTCTGGTAAAAATGCTTGCAGGTTGCCTCGTCTGCTTCAGGAGTTTGGATTTCCGTTTCAAACAAAGTTTCAAAAATACCATCGGTGCTTTCAAGCACCTCATCACGGTCGCAAAACCCTAAACCTATCGCACGTTGGGTTAAAAGCTCGCGAATTACCAGCGATTGCACCGCCTTATATTTAGCAGCTTGCAGGCTTTCGGCAGGATGATATTGCACTTCTGCATTAATTTGTTCAGGTGTGATTGCCACATCATTTACTGTAACACTGCTAACAGCAGTGCCGATTTCATGTTTGGTATTTTCAAGCGCTTCTGGATTGGATTGTGAAGCCATCTGTTATCTTTCCCTTTTACGAACAATTTGATAGGGGCGAAAAATATAGCCAAACGGTGCGCTAAACGCATGTACAAGCCTTGTAAAAGGCCAGATAAATATAATGAATAGCCCAAGCGTGATATGTAGTTTGAACACTAATGCAACATCTGCCACGCTTTCATGCGCCCCCCCACGGAAGGTTGCGATATGTTGTGCCCAGCTCATAAACTTCACCATCTCATGCCCGTCTAAATGCTTTATAGATTCTGTAATCGTCCACATTCCTAAGCAAAGCTGCGCCAGCAGAAGCAATAATATCGTTATATCAGCAATGGAACTTGTTGCCCGAATGCGCGGGTCAAATAATCTGCGGTGCAACAATAACACAAGCCCAATAAAGCAAAATACGCCAGCAATACCGCCAGCAACCATTGCTAAAATTTGTTTTGCGCCATGTGAAACACCAATCATATCAAACAGAGCGATCGGCGTTAGCAAGCCAACAACATGCCCCACAAGAATTGTGATAATGCCCAGATGGAATAGCACAGAACCATAAATCAGCTGTTTTTTACGCAAAAATTGGCTAGATTTAGAACGCCACGAATATGGGTCGCGGTCGAAACGCAAGATACTGCCCAACACACAAACGGAAATTGCGATGTAGGGAAAAATTTGAAACAAAAAGAAATTCATAGCTCTATACCTCTTTACTCTCATCAAATTTAGCAATCGGGTCAAAAGATGTTAGGTTTGCCCGTGCCAGCATTTCCTCAGCTTTCGGGCAACCCGCATCCATATCCTGACCTGTTGTTTGCAAGGAATTTTCAAACGCATTTTGTTCTTCCCAAACCTTATCCAAATCATCAAAAGAACTGCTTTTGCCTGCTGCTTCTGCAAGTGCTTTGTTGACCGCTTTAGCATCGGGTTTGTTGGCGGCTGCCTCAATCAAAGCATCAAAAATTGCGACATAGGGGGATTGTCTGTTTTTTAAACGCCCCGCCAACACGCCTAAAATATTCGCAATCTCACCTAAATTTTTGCTGGATTCCTTCGCGTCTATAATGGAAAGATATTCTAAAAATAACGGCAGATAATCAGGCATTTCTTCGGTGTTAATCAGCAAACCAACATCCATATAAACGCCCGATAAATCAACCAATGCTTGCCCGCGATTCCGTGAATCGCCATGAATATGTTCAAACAAATGCAGGCAAAGCGATGGGGTGCGGTCAAACAACGCCACAAATTCTTCTTGTAAATCTAAAATATCTTGGGCTTTCATCCAAGCCATCAAATGATTTAAGGCCTGTAATGATGTATCAGGCAACCAAGTTTCTTTTTTCAAAATTTCTTGAAATTCAGGCAAAGCTGTTACCAATTCAGCCGATGGGTATGTTAGTAGCGTGCCTAAAACTTTTAATGTTTTCATTGATTTTTTCTCCTATTTACACCCACAGCTACCACTGCCACAACCGCCACCAGATGCACTGGTTTTGCCTTGTGCAAATAGCGTGTTGACACGGTTATCTTTGCCCGAAGCACTTGGACCACGCCAGCTTTTCGGGTTTTCAAATAATTCTATATCGCTGTTAGAATGCGAAGAACACCCATTGCCAAAACTAAACCCACATGCGCCACTCTCACCATAAGCATCTAGCGTTTCTTCACGATGCCCAGTGGGGATAACATAGCGGTCTTCATAATTTGCCAGTGCCAGAATTTTATACATATCTTTTACCAATTCTTCGCTCATGCCAACCTCATCCAATATCGCTTGATTCGGGCCACCTTCTAGCATGACACCGCGCATATATTGGCGCATCGCCATCATGCGTTTTAATGCCCGCACCACAGGTTCTTCCTTGCCCGCAGTCAAAAGATTTGCCAGATATTTCACAGGAATCCGCATCTTATCAATATCGGGCATGATGCCGTTATCGGTCATCGGCATGCCGCCTTTTTCCACCGCATTTTGAATCGGCGATAGCGGCGGGATATACCATACCATCGGCAATGTGCGATATTCAGGATGCAATGGTAACGCCACTTTCCAATCCATTGCCATTTTATAAATGGGTGAATTTTGTGCGCCCTCTATCCAATTTTCAGGAATACCGTCTTTGCGCGCTTGTGCAATAACATCTGCATCATGGGGATTAAGAAAAATGCTGCATTGTGCCTCGTATAAATCTTCTTCGTTCGGGGTGCTTGCCGCTTCTTCAATACGGTCAGCATCGTAAAGCATTACGCCAAGATAGCGAATACGCCCGACACAGGTTTCCGCACACACCGTTGGGTCACCATTTTCAAGGCGCGGATAACATAATGTGCATTTCTCGGCCTTACCAGATTTCCAATTATAGTAAATCTTTTTGTAAGGGCAACCCGAAACGCACATGCGCCAGCCCTTACATTTATCTTGGTCAATCAACACAACGCCATCTTCTTCACGTTTATAGATTGAGCCAGATGGGCAAGAAGCCACACAGGTGGGATTCAGGCAATGTTCGCATAAGCGTGGCAAATACATCATGAATGTATTTTCAAACGCGCCATAGATTTCCTCTTCCATATTTTTGAAATTATAATCTTTACGGCGATGCTCAAACTCGGTGCCAAGAATTTCTTCCCAATTGGGACCCCATTCTATTTTCTCCATAGGTTTGCCCGATATTAACGAGCGTGGACGCGCCGTTGGTTGCGCCTTAGATTCCCCTGCATTTTGCAAATGGTCGTAATCAAAGGTAAATGGTTCATAATAATCGTCAATTTCTGGCATATCAGGATTGCCAAAAATCTTTGCAAGTGTCCGCCAACGCCCCCCTTGTTTGGGATGAATTTTACCATTCTTGCCACGATGCCAACCACCTTTCCATTTTTCTTGATTTTCCCATTCTTTAGGAAAACCAACGCCGGGTTTGGTTTCAACATTGTTAAACCATGCATATTCCATACCCTCGCGAGATGTCCAAACATTCTTACAAGTAACTGAACATGTATGACACCCGATACATTTATCAAGATTCATCACCATGCCGATTTGTGCGCGTATTTTCATTATTCTGCTGCCTCCATATTTTCCGCAAGACCTTCCATCCAATCAATGTCTTGGTCTTCAATCTTGCGGACAATCACAAATTCATCGCGGTTAGAGCCAACTGTGCCGTAATAATTAAACCCATAGGATTGCTGTGCATACGCACCAATCATATGGGTTGGCTTCATGGTGGCTCTTGTAACGGAATTATGAATGCCACCGCGCGCACCAGTAATTTTACTGCCCGGTGTATTCACGATTTTTTCCTGCGCGTGATACATCATCAACATACCATTATTAACGCGTTGCGATACCACTGCCCGTGCGATAATCACGCCATTGGTGTTAAACACTTCAACCCAATCATTATCTTTAATCCTTACACTTTTGGCATCTATCTCGCTCATCCAGACAACAGGTCCGCCACGCGATAATGTCAGCATATGCAGATTATCGGAATAGGTGGAATGAATGCCCCATTTTTGGTGCGGTGTAATAAAGTTAAGCGTGATATGCGGTATATTATCATCACCATGTTTTGCAATCATGCTCTGCACGGTTGCCGTATTAATCGGCGGCTTGTAAGATACTTGCCCCTCGCCAAAATCTAGCATCCATGGATGGTCTTGATAAAGCTGTTGCCTACCCGTTAATGTGCGCCACGGAATATATTCATGAACATTGGTATAGCCTGCATTGTAGCAAACGCTTTCAGATTCAATACCGCTCCAAGTGGGGGAAGATATAATTTTGCGCGGTTGCGCCTGAATATCGCGAAAACGGATTTTTTCATCTTCTTTTGGTTTGGCAAGATGGGTATGGTCAATACCTGTTTTTTTGCCAAGCGCTTCCCATGCTTTAACGGCAACTTCACCATTGGTTTCTGGCGCTAGAGTCATAATGGTTTCGCACGCATCAATATCGGTTACTATTTTCGCGCGCCCTTGCTTATCCTCACCATTAAGTGCTTTGAGGAATTCCACTTCATGTTCGGTATTCCAGCCAATGCCTTTACCGCCATTGCCAAGCGTGCCTAACAACGGCCCTAGCGAGGTAAAGCGTTCATACGTAGCGGGATAATTGCGTTCCACCACTTTCATGGCAGGCGCAGTTACACCGGGTATTAAATCGCATTCGCCTTTGCGCCATTCTTTCACATGGGGTTGCGACAACTCACCCGCTGTATCATGCATAATGGGGGTTAGCACAATTTCTTTTTCCACGCCCAAATGCCCAGCCGATAATTCAGAGAATTTCTTGGCAAAGCCTTTGTAAATTTCCCAATCGGAACGGCTTTGCCATACAGGGTCAACCGCTTTGGATAGCGGGTGAATAAAGGGGTGCATATCGGATGTATTTAAATCATTTTTTTCGTACCAGCTTGCCGTTGGTAAAACAATATCGGAATACATGCAAGTGGTGGACATGCGAAAATCTAGCGTTACCACAAGGTCTAGTTTGCCTGTTGGTGCTTCATCATGCCACACGACTTCTTCAGAGCCTGTTCGCCCTTCCTCGCCCAAATCCTTGCCTTGCACGCCATGATGTGTGCCAAGAAAATGTTTGAGAAAATATTCATGCCCTTTGCCAGAAGAACCAAGCAGGTTTGAACGCCAAACAAATAAATTACGTGGCCAGTTTGCAGGATTATCTGGGTCTTCGCACGACATCCGCAAATCACCTTTAGTCAAGCGTGCAGTAACATGTTCCACAGGGTCTATGTTTTTGGCTTCGGCTTCTTTCACCAAAGCCATCGGGTTTTCTTCTAATTGTGGCGCAGATGGTAACCAGCCCATTCGTTCGGCGCGAATATTACAATCAATTAACGAACCTTGCCACTTTGATTTATCCGCAGTCGGGCAAAGAATTTCATCTAGGTTTAATGTTTCATAACGCCATTGGTCAGTATGGGCATAAAAAGATGAGGTTGAATTTTGTTGACGAGGTGGACGCGCCCAATCTAGCGCGAAAGCAAGTGGCAACCATCCCGTTTGTGGGCGAAGTTTTTCCTGCCCAACATAATGCGACCAACCGCCACCTGATTGCCCAATACAGCCACAAAATACCAGCATGTTAATACATGCGCGGTAATTCATATCCATGTGATACCAGTGATTCATCGCAGCCCCAATGATAATCATTGATTTGCCGTTGGTTTTATCGGCATTATCGGCAAAGGCGCGCGCAACTTGAATGATTTTATCACCAGAAACGCCTGTAATGCTTTCTTGCCATTTTGGTGTGTAAGCGATGTTCTGATTGTAATCGCTTGCCACATTATCGCCGCCCAACCCTTCGCGTGCAATGCCATAATTGGCGCAGGTTAAATCAAATACAGTGGCAACAGGCACTTTTTTACCATCAAGGGTTAAATATTTAACGGGTAATTTGCGGTTTAAAATATCACCGCCTTGTTCGTTGGATTCAAAATAGCCATGTTCATGTTTTGCACCTGCAAAATATGGAAAGCCAACATCAAGAATATCATCTTGTGCGCCTAGCAATGTTTTTTGTGGCAAAAATTCTTGTTTGGTTTTAGAATCTTTGGGCATAATATTCCACTCACCATCTTCACCCCAGCGAAACCCAATAGAGCCAGTCGGAACAACCACATCGCCTGTTTTTTCATTAAAGCAAACTGTTTTCCATTCAGGGTTATTTTCATGCCCTAAATTTTTATCAAAATCAGATGTCCGCACCATCCGCCCTGCCACATAACGCCCATCGCGTTTTTCTAATTTAACCAGAAATGGGAAGTCGGAATATTTGCGGGTATAATCATCAAAATAAGGTGATGTATTTTCCAGATGAAATTCTTTCAGTATCACATGCCCCATCGCTATACCAACGGCGGCATCGGTACCTTGTTTCGGATTCAGCCATATATCACCAAATTTAGAGGCTTCGGAATAATCGGGCGTAATGGTAACCACCTGCGTGCCTTTATAGCGCGCTTCGGTCATGAAATGTGCATCGGGGGTGCGCGTTTGTGGCACATTGGAACCCCACATAATGATAAAGCCTGAATTATACCAATCTGCTGATTCTGGGACATCGGTTTGCTCGCCCCAAATTTGTGGGCTGGCGGGTGGTAAATCACAATACCAATCATAAAAACTCATACTCACGCCACCAATTAATGATAGATAACGCGAACCAGCCGCATAAGATACCATCGACATAGCAGGGATAGGGGAAAAGCCAAAGATACGGTCAGCACCATATTTTTTGATTGTGTAAATGTTTGAAGCGGCAACAATTTCGTTTGCCTCGTCCCAATCGGCACGAACAAAACCGCCCTTACCGCGTGTTTTTTGATATTCTTCACGCAAAAGTGGGTCGGCTTGAATGGCTGCCCAAGCATTAACAGGGTCGCCATTATGTTTTTCTTTCATCGCCCGCCACATTTTTAACAGACGTTTGCGAATAAGCGGATATTTCAAACGGTTGGCAGAATAAATATACCAGCTATAGCTTGCGCCACGCGAACAGCCACGCGGTTCGTGATTGGGTAAATCAGGGCGGGTGCGCGGATAATCTGTTTGTTGCGTTTCCCAAGTGATAAGTCCGTTTTTCACGTAAATTTTCCACGAACAAGAACCTGTGCAATTCACGCCATGTGTTGAACGGACAGTTTTATCATGCGCCCAACGCCCGCGATATGCTTCTTCCCACGCACGGTTTTCTTCTGTGGTTACGCCATGCCCGCCTGAAAATTTCTCACGGTTTTGGACAAAATATGATATACGGTCGATAAAATAACTCATCTGTTTTAATCCTTAAGGGTTTTTGTGTTTTGCACCGGGGCGCAGATACACAAACCAGTTCAAAATAACGCACAAGGCATAGAAACCTGCAAAGCCATATAATGCTACTTCTGGCGTTGTCAGTTTAATTTGTTCGCCCAATACGCTTGGAATAATAAATGCACCATAAGCGGCTATTGCAGAAGTCCAGCCTAGCACAGGGCCAGTTTGCTCTTTATCAAATACCATTGCAATGGTGCGAAATGTTGAGCCATTGCCGATGCCCGTTGCGGCAAATAGCAATAAAAACAAAAGCAAGAAAGGCGCAAAATATATTTCAGGCGTTGCAGAGCCATAGGCAAGCTTCATGTAATAAGCCACACCCAGCGCACTGCCTAGCATAATGATAGAACAAAGCTGTGTAACCAGTGCGCCACCAATTTTATCGGCAACCCACCCACCCACAGGGCGAATAAGTGCACCGATAAAGGGACCCATCCACGCATACATCAGCGCACTTGGTCCATTTGCATTGGTAAGATTATGCGCCATCACACCATCAGCACCTACAATATGTTGGTATCCAAAAATCACCTTAATCGCCAATGGGAACGATGCCGAAAAGCCGATAAACGAGCCAAACGTCATCGTGTAAATCACCGTCATCACCCATGTATGTGGATGCTTAAATATTTGATATTGACGCTTCAAGCTTGTGCCAATATCACCGGGCAACATTTTCAGCAACATCACAGTTGCGGCAACCACAATCGGCAAAACGATATATTTGCTAAGTTCTAGCCCAGAACCATTTGCGCTTTGTGGCAACATCAACCATAGACCAGCCGCACCAACAGCCAAACCAATCACCAACATCACTGCAATTTGCAAAAACGCCATTGGTGGCGCACCCAAACCTGGGGATACATGTTTGGCTTTTATGTTATCCATTCCCAACCATGTCGCGATGGAAAGGGGAATAAGAACAACCAACCACACATAACCTGCATTGTGAATATATGTATCCGTGCCAGCAGGAATTTTACCAATCAGTGTGCCACTTGTGCTTTCTAACATCATCGGCGCGCCACCAAAAGCAGCAAGCGTCATCACCAATGGGATAACAATCTGCATTGTGGTAACGCCGAAATTGCCTAAACCTGCATTCAAACCCAATGCCAAGCCCTGTTTTTTCTTTGGAAAGAAGAAGCTAATGTTAGACATGGAGGATGCAAAGTTGCCGCCACCAAGACCGCTGAGCAACGCTAAAGCCTGAAACACCCAAAGCGGCGTATTAATATCTTGTAAGGCTAAGCCAGCGCCTATAGCGGGCAACATTAGCAAGGCAGTTGTCATGAAAATGGTATTGCGCCCACCCGCTAGGCGGATAAAGAAAGTTGATGGAATTCGCAAAGTAGCACCCGATAAACCTGCAATCGCGGTTAACGTAAACAAATCGCTTTTGGCAAAATTAAAGCCCAGATTAAGCATCTGTACTGAGATAATTCCCCAATAAAGCCAAATCGCAAATCCGCATAATAGCGCAGGAATAGAAAGCCATAAATTGCGATACGCAGTCTTTTTACCATAACTATTCCATTGCTGTTCATCTTCAGGATTCCAATCGACAAGCCCCTCATGCTTAAACTGAGTGGCTTCATCGTCTGCGACCTCTTGATGTTTGGCTTTAAGAAATTTCAATTCTGGTAAAAATCTAGGTTTCTCAAGCTTGCCTTCCATATATAAAATAGAAGCATGCATCCATAACAGAGCAAATGCCGTGATGCCAAATAATAGCATGAAGCAACTTGTCCACACACCAATTACATCGTTCATCACACCAAAAGTGATAGGCAAAACAAACCCGCCTAAACCACCAATAAGCCCAACAAGACCACCAACCGCACCAACATGTTGCGGATAATAAACGGGAATATGTTTATATACAGCCGCTTTACCCAGCGACATGAAAAAGCCAAGCACAATGGTAAGCGCAACAAAAATAGGCAAGCTAATGGTAATATCAAATGTGATGGGTCCTTCAATACCTTGCACAATATAGGTTGTGGCAGGGTAAGAAAGAAAAAAACAAGTAATGACAGAAACAGTCAACGTCCAATACATCACAGCCCGTGCGCCATAACGGTCAGACATCCAACCGCCCAACGCTCGAAACACCGAGCCCGGTAGTGCGTAACATGCCGTTAAAATACCAGCACTGGTAATGCTTAACCCATATACGCCAATATAATAGCGTGGCAACCATAATGCTAATGCTACAAAAGCCCCAAAAACAAAGAAATAATAAAGTGAAAAACGCCAAACTTGCACGTTCTTCAACGGTGCCATTTGCTCGGTAATAGAGCGTGATTTTTCTTTTTTCTTTTTACGTGCCGCAAGTTTAGGGTCGTCTTTGGTAAGCATATAAAACACCACCGCAACCCCAATCAGCATCACTGAATAAATTTGCGCTGTGCCTTGCCAACCGAAAGCTACCAACAAGAATGGCGCACAAAAAGTTGTAAATGCCGCCCCAACATTGCCAACACCAAATATGCCTAATGCAGTGCCTTGCTTTTCTTTTTCATACCATTGCGAAACATATGCCACCCCAACGGCAAATCCGCCACCTGCCAAACCAACGCCCAATGCCGCAACCAAAAACATTTCATAAGTGGTAACGGAAGAAAGTAGCCAAGTAGCAATTGCCGAGACAAGCATGGTCAGCACCATAACAATGCGTCCACCATATTGGTCTGCCCAAATGCCTAACAGCAAGCGGCTTAGAGAGCCCGTTAAAATAGGGGTTGCAATCAATAAACCAAATTGTGTATCCGATAACCCTAAATCAGTTTTAATCTTAATCCCAATAATTGAGAAAATCGTCCAAACAGCGAAACATGCTGTAAATGCAAATGTACTTAAAGCTAATGCACGGTTTTGGTCTGTTATTGCTGGCATTACACTCATGCTCACACCCCATTATAAATGTTAATAAATATTACAATTTAAATACTTATCATAGTTACAAAAACTTGTAATTGATTAATGTCAAAATGATAGTGTTCTTGATAAGCGTAACGTTTTTTATTACCCCTATTAGCCCAATCGGGCGCCTTTGCAAAGGGACTATTATAAGGGGGAGTGCGGTGTCGCACCACTGCCTGCTGTGCTCAATATTGGAATCGCGTATGTCGAGATTTGTCAATATAAGGTTCGTATTTTGAATGCGGACTTTGTCCGCCATATGGATTCCGTGTCTTAATCAATGGCTTCGCCATTGGCACGGAAAGACGGAGCGAGAGGGTGCGGAATAACGGGTCGTAATTTTATTGCAATATTAGCGGATAAAAATGAAGCGATGGGGGTTTGGGGGGTGAGGTTTGCCCGCCATTGGTATAAGGGCAAGCTGAGCATTCGCGATTAACAATATCGCAAAGCCCCCACTAGCGAATTGCAATTTTATTGCAATATTAGCGGATAAAAGAAGAGCGATGGGGGTTTGGGGGCGTCCCTGCCGATAAGGCAGGTCGCAAAGCCCCCACTAGCGAATTGCAATTTTATTGCAATTCTAGCGGATAAAAATGCCCAGAGGCGGGCTTGAACCACCGACACGAGGATTTTCAGTCCTCTGCTCTACCAACTGAGCTATCTGGGCGTGCATTTTCAGCTGTTATTTCAGCATAGTGCCATTATCTATAAAGCCTGATAAAGCATTTTACAAGTTTTTTTTCATAAATTTTTGCCCTATCACATGTAAAGCAATGCCAGCACTCACCGAAACGTTTAAACTTTCAGGCGCGTGCGGGTTTTTTCTATCATTAATCGGGATACGGCATAGGAAATCGCATTTTTCTTTCACCAGCCGATGCAAGCCCTTTTCTTCGTTGCCCATCACCAATAATTGCCGTGTGGCAGGGGTGAAATCGGCAATATCATCACCTTGCATATCTAAGCCTGCCACCCAGAATTCTTGCTTTTTCAGCCGTTCTATCATCTGCGCGATATTGCCACAAGCCACCAGCTTTAGCGATTCTAGCGCGCCCGAAGATGCCCGCGCCAAATGCGCGCTTTCTTGCCAATCTTCTGCCAGCACCGCATCAACCCCCAACAAATAAGCGCTGCGTAAAATCGCGCCAATATTCTGCACATTATCTAGCCTATCTAATAGCAATAACAAGCAAGGTTGCTGGTCGGGCGTAATAACATCTTCAATGTGATAGGGGGGTAGGCTTTCAACCTCAAGCGCGATATTTTGATGAATGATTTTCTGTCCGCTCAGATTTTTATCTTGCTTATCACTCAATAAAGAGTGTAGCTGTTTGCTCTCTAGCTGCTTGATGCTCACCCCCTTTACCAATGGCACGATATCCGCTTCTAGCTTGCCACAATAGCATAGCTGAATCTTCTTGCGCCGTTCATTCGCCAATGCGGCACGCACCGCATGTTTACCGTAAAACCAGATTTTATAAGCCATTTTGTAAAATTACCTCATTTAGTGCTAGACATATCATTTACCTTCTGCTACAATAAGACATGTTGTAAGAAATGCAACAAAATCCTTGATGCAGAAGCAATTTAAAAGGTAACCACAATCGCAATGCGCGTTGATATTCATCGAACAATCTTGATGCTAAATAAGCACAAGATTCATCTTGACATGAAATTGATATTGACGCAAGATAGTATTTGGTAATGTGCCGTAAAATCGCCTAAGCATCATATGCGTTAAAGAGTTCTCTCTTTAACCTGTGAACACGCAATATGAAAGGTTTTAACAATGCCGTTACGCATTAAATTACCCGCAAATGATAAATTAATTATCAATGGTGCTGTTTTAGAAAATGGTGGCGATGCAACAATCTTGGTGGTGCATAACCGTGCCGATATATTGCGTCGCAAAGAAATTATGCAAGAAGATGATGCCAAAACGCCTGCGCGTCTGGTTTATTATTCACTGCAATGCGCCTATATGTTTGAGGATATGCGCGCGGATTATCTGAATATCTGCGATAAATATTTGACTTCCTACATACAGGCAGCGGCAAGCGCAACCCCGCTGATAGAAGAAATACGCGAAATGATTGGTAACGGGCAATTATACCGTGCGCTAAAACGGTCGCATGAATTGATTAAACATGAATCGATCAGGCTAGGCACTCCCGTTGGCTGATTGATATAGAATAGCACATATAAAAATGTGCAACGCCCTGTTGGATGGAGACACCCCCAGCAAGGGACCCTCTTAAAAGGGGAAAATAACCCCGCTTATGCTTACAAGGCACACCCACAGAGGTAGCCATAAGTTAAGGCGGGGTTATCAATAAGAATAACACCAAATAAAGGGCAAGAGATGAACCAAACCCAAAACGACACTGGCGCACAAATTGATGCCAGTACAAATGATACTGGCGCACAGGCAATCACTGCATTACTTACGAAACATTTCGCGCCTATCCATATTGCGCTAGAAAATCAGTCGCATCTTCATGCAGGGCATAATGAAGAGGCCAAGCAACATAACAATACCCATTATAAATTGGTGATTGTTAGCGCACAATTTGCTGAATTATCGCGGGTGGCACGGCAACGCGCCATATTTAATGCGCTAGGCGATTTATTTGATACAACGCCCTTGCATGCATTATCTATCAGCGCATTAACGCCCGACCAAGCCAAGCAACAGAATATCATTTAGGCAATCAGTTGCGCACCTGTTACGCCGCAGCACTGATGATGCGATAAATATTATCGGTGGTAACTTCAATCTGTTTAATCAGTTGCGAGCTTGATGGATTGCCATAGCGTTTGGCGGTATATAAATCACGCAATGCCTGATAATGATGCCCTAGCATCGCATTGGCAAGCCCGCGTCTGTAATAAGCTTCGGCATCATTCGGGGTGTTTTTAATCACCCTATCCCAATCATAAACCGCACCCTCATCATCGCCCAGATAGGTTCTTGTGCGCCCGCGATATTGATAAAGGCTGGTGAAATTAGGGTTAAGGGTAAGGGCGGCATCAAAATCTTCTAGCGCATTGATATAATTATTGAGATTATACCATGCAATGCCACGCCAACCATAGCTACGGTAATGGCTATCATTCAGCTTGATAGAGGCATCAAAATCGATAAGCGCCTTTTCATATTGGCGCAATTCGGCATAGCCAAGCCCCCTACAAAAATAAATATCGGCGGTATCATTTGTATCGTGGACGCACATATCTAACGCTTGGCTAAAATATAAAATAGCCTCATCATGCTTGCCATCACGCTGTTTGATAATACCATTATTGAAAAAAGTTTCAGCCTTGTGGCTGTAATGATTCTGCATATTTTCCTCCAGAATGTTATGATTTTATCGACGCTTTGTTTTTGTTACTGCCGATAAATTGTGATTTTATATATGCAAAAAGCGTTCCATAATATAAGCGGGGGCTTTGCGACCTTGCTAATCGCAAGGACGCCCCCTGCACCCCCACCGCTCATAATATAAGCGGGGGCTTTGCGACCTTGCTAATCGCAAGGACGCCCCCTGCACCCCCACCGCTGTTGCCTAATATTAATATCTTGCGTGTTTTTTTGCTTGCATTATGATTAAAAGCGCATTACATTACGCCACGCTAATAGCGTCATGCAGATAATGCGTGAGATAAATGGGGCCGTAGCTCAATCGGTAGAGCGCCTGCTTTGCAAGCAGGAGGTCGTCGGTTCGATCCCGTCCGGCTCCATATTTATTCACTCACCATTGGCAAAGCCAATGCTTCGTTAGAAGGGGCTTTGCGGCCTGCCTTATCGGCAGTGATGTAACCATCACCCATTCATCAACCGCGTCAGGCTTTTCTTTCCTGCTTCGATGATGCGGGTTTCGTCTGTTTTGCATAATCTGCCTGATTGCACCACCGCCTTGCCTTCAACCAGCAAAGTATCCACTTGATGCGGACCACAAAATATCAGTGATGCCACCGCATCCCACGCGCCAATCGTGGCAATGGTATCTTTCTTCCATAGCGCAATATCGGCACGCTTGCCGACTGCTATCGCGCCCAAATCATCACGCCCTAATATTTTTGCCCCGCCCAATGTGGCGATTTCCAATATCGCGCGCGCGCTTACCGCATCTGCGCCATATCGCACCCTTTGCAACAACATTGCTTGCCTTGCTTCATTCAAAAGATGGGCAGCATCGGAAGAAGCCGAGCCATCAACCCCAAGCCCGATATTCACGCCCGCATTCAGCATGGTGCGGAGCGGTAAAATGCCTGACCCCAAACGGCAATTGGAACAAGGGCAATGGGCAATGCCCGTGCCCGTTTTGGCGAATAATTTAATCTCGTCATCATTCAGCTTTACACAATGGGCATGCCACACATCGGCGCCCACCCAGCCCAAACTTTCGGCATATTCACCGGGCAAGCAGTTGAAACTGGCAAGCGAGTAATCAATATCTTCCTGATTTTCTGCCAAATGCGTATGCAGCCGCACCTTATGTTGACGCGCTAATATGGCGGCATCGCGCATCAATTCACGGCTTACCGAAAAAGGCGAGCAGGGCGCAACGCCAATCTGTATCATCGCGCCATCATCGGGTTGATGATATTCATTAATCACCCGTTCGCAATCGCGCAAAATATCCGCTTCATCTTCCACCAACCTATCTGGCGGCAATCCGCCCTTGCTCTCGCCGATACTCATTGCGCCACGTGTGGCAAGCAGGCGAATGCCAATGGTTTGCGCGGCATGAATGGAATCATCAAGCCGTGCGCCATTGGGAAAAATATAGAGATGGTCAGAGGTAAGGCTACAGCCCGAAAGTGCCAATTCGGCAAGCCCTGCTTGGGTGGCGGTGAAAATATCGTCAGCATTCATGCGCCCCCAAATCGGATATAAGGTTTGCAACCAACCAAACAAAAACGCATCTTGGCAAGCAGGAATCGCACGGGTAAGGCTTTGATAAAGATGATGATGGGTGTTAATTAGTCCAGGGGTTATAATATAATTTTCGGCATGGATAATATCGGCATTGTCTGGCGGGGTGATATTCTGGTTTATTGCGGCAATCACGCCATCTTGCACCAAAATATCATGATGCTGTAATTCCCTTCGCGCGCTATCCATCGTAACGATAATAGCGGCATTTTTGATGATGAGGTTATTATTATGAGGCACGATAAACAGCCTCGCCTGCAATATAGGTCGCTTTGATGGCGCGTTCATCACCCAATATGATATGGGCGAATAATTGTTCGGCAAGCGTGTTAATCTGGCTCATTTTTTCGGTAATCAGTGGTGTTGATTGCAAATTGATGGCGATAATATCCGCTTCCATTCCCACTTGAATATTACCAATCTTATCATCTATATGCAACGCATTGGCACTGCCCCAACTTGCCAGATACCATGCTTGATAGGGGTGCAATTTATGTCCCAATAATTGCGCCACTTCGTATGCACAGCGCATGGTGGCAAACATTGAAAAACTTGAACCGCCTCCAACATCGGTGGCAAGCCCCACCCGTAACGGGCGATTGTTATGTTTGCAATTAAATAATGGAAACAGCCCCGAACCAATAAACATGTTAGAAGTAGGGCAGTGGGCGATGGAGGCATCGGCATCATAGATGCGCTGTTTCTCATCTTCAGAAAGATAAATGCCATGCCCGAAAATACCGCCTTTTTTTAGCAAGCCATATTTATCATACACATCTAAATAATCCGTGCTATCAGGGAATAATTCTTGCACCCACGCACATTCATTTTTGTTTTCCGATAGATGCGTCTGCATGATGAGGTCGGGATATTCAGCCCATAATCTGCCCGCTGCTTCTAATTGTGCTTCGGTTGAGGTGGGCGCAAAACGCGGGGTTAACACATATTGATTGCGTCCGTTATTGTGCCATGTTTCAATGCCTTGCTTGGCATCATCATAGGCAGATTGCGCGGTATCGCATAAGGCAGTGGGGGCGTTTCTATCCATCCACACTTTGCCTGCCAATAGCCGCATGTTATGTTTTTGCGCCTGCGTGAATAAAGCATCGGCAGAATGTGCATGTGCGGTGCAATAAACCGCGGCACTGCTGGTGCCATTCTTGAATAATTCTTGTAAGAATAAGGGCGCTATTTTATCGGCATAGGCCCTATCGTGAAATTTCATTTCGGTTGGAAAGGTGTATTTATTCAGCCATTCCAATAATTGTTCGCCATAAGATGCTATCACATGATATTGCGGAAAATGGATATGGCAATCAACAAAACCCGGACTTAACAAATAGCCGCTACAATCTTCAAAAACCGCATCTGGATAATTTTTGCGGGCATCTGATGCGCTGGTGAGCGCAGTAATCAGCCCATTTTCAATGATAATAGCCCCAGCTTGATTTAAGGTGAGGCTCGTATCAATATCGTTTAAAAAAGGGTCGTGATGAAAGGTAAGATAATCACCAAGAATAATTTTTACCATTTGCTCACAACCCTTTTCGTAGCATTATTGCGGAATGGTGGCATCAACGCCTTCAACATAAAAATTCATGCCAAGTAAATCACCTATTGGTGCTTTTTGCCCTTTGCTTAACCATTTGCTGCCATCTTGCTTATTGATAGGCCCTGTAAATGGATGAATTTTTTCTGAGCGCAAATCAGCAATGGTTTTTTTCGCCATTTTCTGTACATCAGAAGGCACAGCGCGACCAAATTTAGCAAAAGTTACCATATTTTCAGGAACACCATCAAATGTATCTTGCGATTTCCAACTGCCATCTTGCGCTGCTTTAATACGTTCAACATAATAAGGTCCCCAATTATTAACAATAGATGTTAAATGTGCTTTAGGTCCGAATTTTGACATATCAGATGCTTGCCCAAATGCGAAAACACCTTCTGCTTCTGCCACCGTCATCGGTGCGGGTGAATCGGTATGTTGCATTAAAACATCAGCACCTTGCGTGATTAACGCTTTGGCAGCTTCAGTTTCTTTACCCGGATCAAACCAGCTGCTCACCCAAATCACTTTGAATTTCACGTTAGGATTAACTGATTTCGCACCCAAATAGGCTGAGTTAATACCGCGCACAACTTCAGGAATCGGGAATGAAGCCACATAACCAATCGTGTTGCTTTTGGTCATTTTACCAGCAATTTGTCCGATTACATAACGCCCTTCATAAAAACGCGCAGAATAAGTAGAAACATTATCGGCACGCTTATAACCCGTAGCATGTTCAAATTTCACTTTTGGATATTTGCTTGCCACACTAACGGTTGGATTCATATAACCGAATGAGGTGGTAAAGATAATATCGTGACCAGAACGTGCCAAACGTTCAATCACTCTTGTGCTATCGTTACCTTCGGGAACATTTTCAACATAGGTAACTTTTACATCTTTACCCAGTTGTTTTTTGACATATTCAACACCTTGATGATGCTGATATGTCCAGCCATGATCGCCAACAGGACCAAGATAAACAAAGCCCACTTTGGTTTGTGCCGATGCTTGCCCGATCGCCATCGTAAAGATAGCGGTAAACAGCCCGACAAATTTCATCATTGTTGTAATTTTCATAATATACCTCCTTATTGATAAATAAAATGAATTATGATGATGGATTAAAAGCCTTGCCCAAACAACGGGGCACTGCAATTTTTGCACCTTTTCCTTTGATTGCCCGATAGCTGATAACTACCAGTACGACAATCGTCATAATATAAGGTAGCATCGCTAAATATTGTGGGTAAATTTTAATGCCAAACCCTTGCGATTGCAACTGAAATACGATGAAAGTGCCAAATATTAACGCGCCCCAAATCACGCGCATGGGTAGCCATGATGCAAATACCACTAATGCCAGTGCAATCCAGCCACGCCCTGCCGTCATGTTTTCAACCCATAAAGGCGTCTGCACCAACGAAAGATAAGCACCGCCAATCCCCGCCATCGCACCGCCAAATAAAATTGCCATAAAGCGATACAACACCACCTTATGCCCTAAAGCATGTGCCGCATCGTGATTATCGCCAATCGCTCGTAAAATTAGTCCTTGTCTGGTTTTCGTCAGAAACCAACCTGTCGCCACTACCATAAAGATAGCGATATAAACCAGCAAATCATAACCAAAAATCAATTTGCCAATCAGCGGTATATCACCCAATAGTGGAATATCAAGATTTTGTATTTTATTCACGGTGAAGCCAGTATATTTCTGACCCCATAACGCCGCCGCTCCCAAACCAAAGAGGGTGAGTGCTAAGCCTGATGCTACCTGATTGGCGCGTAAAAATTGCGTAAGAACACCAAAAATGCTTGCCACCAACATGCCAACACAGATGGCGGTAAAAAATGATAAGAATGATATGCCAAAATGATGTTCTACTACAAAACCGCTAACCGCGCCCATAATCATCATACCTTCTACGCCCAAATTCAACACGCCCGCTTTTTCCACCACTAGTTCGCCAATGGCGGCAAAAATTAATGGCGTTGCAGTGACTGTTATGCTTAACAAAATATTGATGAATAGCTCTAAACTCATGATTTTCTCCGATTTAAGGAAATTTCATACCGCACGATAATATCACATGCCAAGAAGAAAAAAAGTAACATGCCTTGAAAAACGCGGGTAATCGCATTGGGTAAATTCAGCATAATCTGTGCATTTTCGCCACCAATATAGGTGAGGGCAATTAACAGAGAAGAAAATACAATCCCTATCGGATGTAGCCTGCCTAAAAATGCTACGATAATGGCAGTAAAACCATAATGCGCGGGCAAATGTGGTACCAGCTGACCAAAAGTAGATGTTGCTTCAAACAAGCCTGCCATACCTGATAGACCGCCCGATAATAACAACACGCCCCAGATGGTTTGATTCGCGCTAAAGCCTGCAAAATGAGAAGCTTTAGGCGTATCACCCGTGATATTAATGCGGAAACCTAATATATGATTTTTCATTAGATACCATGCAATCAACACGATGATAAATGCAATCACAATGCCGATATGAATCCGCGCCCCTTCAAAAATAAGTGGCAAAGTCGCACTATCATGAAAAAGACGGCTTTCTGGGAAATTCAACCCTTCGGGCGAACGCAGCGGCCCATGCACCATAACGCTTAATAATAATATCGCCACATAAGTGAGCATCAGCGATACCAAAATCTCGTTGACGTTTAATTTTGTGCGTAAAAATGCTGGTATTGCCGCCCATGCCATACCGCCCAAAACGGCGGCGATTGTCATCAATGGCAACAGCCAAATGCCTTGCACGTTGTGAAACGCCAAGCCAACGGCACCGCCCGCTAATGCGCCAATTACATATTGCCCTTCGGCGCCAATATTCCACACCCCAGCGCGAAAGCCAATGGAAAGCCCGATGCCAATGATAATCAATGGCGAGGCTTTTAAGAATAATTCGCTAATCGTATAACCATAGGTGAGCGGGTCGATAAACAAAGCATATAACACAGCGAGAGGGTCTGCACCAATCAGCAGAAACATAAATATCGATGCGATGATTGTCAGCAATAATGCCAATAATGGCGATAATAATATCACCTTATAAGGGGGGTTTAAACGTGGTGTTAAGACTATCATTTCTTACCCTTTTTATTGGTAGCAGGTTTTTTGGTGGCGCGTTTATTACGAATTTCTGTTTCGGTTTTGCCTTCCATCAATGCACCTAAAATGCCAATATCCACATCGGCAATCGCAATGCCATCTGATAATTTACCATTGGCAAGCACATGCACATGGTCGCATAGTGATAAAATCTCGTCCAAATCTTGTGAAATCAGCAATATTGCTGTGCCATTATCCGCTAATTCAATCAATTTATGGTGAATATGGCTTGCGGAGCCAACATCAATGCCCCATGTCGGCTGTGATACAATCAGTAAATCGGGGTTATGCAGAATTTCGCGCCCCATGATGAATTTTTGCAAATTACCGCCAGAAAGCATTTTTGCAGGCACATGGCATGATGGCGTTTTCACATGAAACGCTTCAATCACCTTATTGGCAAGATTTTCCAATATATGGTGATTGATGAAGCCATTTTTGGTCATAGAAGCATGTTCAGGGCGACTCAGTAACATATTTTGCGTAAGGCTAATTGATGGTACTGCGCCATGCCCATGCCGTTCTTCAGGAATAAAATAAATGCCTAATTGCCGCCTTTGATGCGGGTCTAATGCGCTAATATCTTTATCTTGATAGATTAAACTGCCTGTTTGGGTATCTTGTTCGCCAATCAGAGCATTCATTAATTCATTCTGTCCATTGCCTGCAACGCCAGCAATGCCCGTGATGCTACCGCTTTTAAGGATAAGTGAAAGATTTTGTATATCAACGCCAAAAATATCATCACGCGGTCGGTTCAAGCCATCAATTTTAAAGATTTCCTTGCCCAATTTTGGCTTTTTGCGTTCGGGCAAAGCGATTTTTTTACCCAGCATCATTTCAGCCAATTCATGTTTAGACAATTTTTGTGGCACGCAATTATCCACCAATTTACCTGCCCGTAAGATGGTGGCATATTGGCATAATTGACGGATTTCCTCTAATTTATGCGAGATATATAAAATCGCACAACCTTCATCAGCAAGCCTGCGTAAGGTAACGAATAGCTCGTCCACTTCTTGCGGCGTTAAAACGGAAGTTGGCTCATCCATGATGAGTAATTTAGGCGATTGCATCAAACAGCGGATAATCTCCACCCTTTGCCGTGCGCCCACCGATAAATCACCCACATTGCGTTTGGGGTCAACTTCCAGTCCATATTTTTGTGATAATTCGGTGATTTTGGCGATAAAAGCACTATCAGCAATCTGCCCATGTAAATTAAGCGCAATATTTTCTGCTACATTCATGCTTTCAAACAAAGAAAAATGCTGAAACACCATGCCGATGCCTAACTGCCTTGCATCATTGGGATTTTTCGGTTTGTAAATATCGCCTTGCCATCGCATTTCACCCGATGTGGGTTGCAATGTGCCATAAATCATCTGCACCAAAGTCGATTTGCCCGCACCATTTTCGCCTAATAGCGCATGAATCTTACCCTCATCAATCGCAAATGAAATATTATCATTGGCAATTACATTTGGAAAATGTTTGCAAATATTCTTTAATGTTAGCAATGATGCCATATTTTTCTTTTTCTCACCTCATCATTTTTGATTTATACCAACTTTAGCAGATTTCACCTAACAATCATAATCAAAATTTTTGTTGACACTTTACAATTAATTTAGAAGATGTTTTCTTAAAAAGCAAGCAATTGCGCGATAATCGCGATTGCAATCGCATGGGGTGATTTTTGTTTAATATCTTCTATGCCAATCGGACAAATGATTTTGGCAATTTTTGCCTTATCATGCCCCATTTTTTCAAATTGTTTTTGAAAACGCGCCTTTTTTGTCCGCGACCCTATCAGCCCTAAAAAATAAAAATCATCACGGGCAAGCAACCTATCAATAATCTGCAAATCAAACGCATGGTCATGCGTCATCACCAGATGATAGCTATCAGAATGCGCGTAATCAGCAATAAGACTTAAATTTGGATTGTATAAACACTCAATATCATCAGGAATTATATCAGGAAAGCGGGTTTTATCACTATCCACCCAATGAATCGTAACATCAAATTTTTGCAAATGATAAATCAGCGCACGCGCCACATGCCCCGCCCCATACAGATAAAGATGCTTATGGGGATGCTGAAGATTCATCACATAATGTTTGCCAGATATTGTTTCAGTCTCTGCCATTAAAGCGATACCTGTTTCAAGCGGAATCGCAATCTGTTTCGTGCCATGCTTCATATGATACTGATAATCCTCATGCGCCTGTGCATCAATCAGCTCATATAGGATTTTCACCGAACCACCGCAACATTGCCCTAAATGAGGGCCTAATGGCATTGTCTCTATGGTGCGGTAATAGCTTGCATCGGCTTCTTGCAAGATTCTTTGCGCGCGCTTGATGCTTTGAAATTCTAACGCGCCACCACCAATCGTGCCATACAGCGTGCCTTGCGGGGTAATCAGCATCATACAGCCTTGTCCGCGTGGCGCAGAGCCTTGCACTGCAATCAGGGTAACTTTTACAAAAGGCGGTGATAATTTGCCTAACGCTGATAGGGCATTATCTTTTTCGCGCATCTATGATTTGCCTTTTTTCATGTTATCGCGCACCAGATTAATGGCATTCAAAATATGTTCGGGCGTTGCGGGTGCTTGCAAATCAGGAAAAATCTTGCCATCAGCACCATCAGCACCATCAGCAATCGAGGCAATCGCATTTTGAATCGCGAAAAAATTGGAAAATGCTAGCATTAAAGGCGGTTCGCCCACTGCTTTAGAACGGTAAATTGTTTGTTCCTTATTGCCTTCAGGGTAAAGCGCGATATTCATTTGATGCGGACGGTCAAACGATGTTGGGATTTTATAAGTAGAAGGCGCGTGGGTGCGTAAATTGCCCTTATCATCAAATACCAGCTGTTCCGAAG
The DNA here is from genome assembly GCA_022599575.1 of Alphaproteobacteria bacterium. Taxonomy (GTDB): domain Bacteria; phylum Pseudomonadota; class Alphaproteobacteria; order JABAAW01; family JAHZMA01; genus JAHZMA01. The sequence continues at coordinate 34,522 of JAHZMA010000112.1, forward strand.
TTAGCCAGCCCATGCCTTGAATATAACCGCCCTCAATCTGCCCCAAATCAATCGCAGGGTTTAACGAATGCCCCACATCATGCAGAATATCACAGCGCATATTGCGTAATTCGCCCGTTAAAATATCTATTGCCACTTCGCTGATAGATGCGCCATAGGAAAAATAATAATAAGGTCTGCCGTTGAATTTTTCATTATCCCATTTGATTTTTGGGGTTGAATAATAGCCCGTGGCACTGAGTGATATTTTCGCCATATAGGCTTGCTTAATCAGTTCAGCAAAAGTGAATATTTGCGTGCCAGCTGTGATTTTACCCTGATGCCAAATAATATCTTGCTTGCTTAGATTGTAGGTTTCGCTGAGATAATCATTCAAGCGCGCCACCAATATCTCACATGCCGCTTTAATTGCCATGCCGTTTAAGTCAGACCCCGATGATGCGGCCGTTGCTGATGTATTAGGCACTTTATCGGTATCAGTCGCTGAAATATGAATATTTTCAAGTGGCGTTTGCAAAGCTTGCGCTGCCACCAGCGCGCATTTCACCATCAGCCCTTGCCCCATTTCGGTGCCACCATGATTGATTTTCACCGAACCATCTTGATAGATATTTACCAACGCCCCTGCCTGATTGAGGAAAGAAAGCGTGAAAGAAATACCGAATTTCACAGGGTTTAAGGCAATACCGCGTTTGATGGTGGTTGAATTTTTATTGAATGCCTCAATTTCTTGGCATCGTTGTTGATAATTTGCGCTTTTTAACAAGGCTGGAATCATATCATGCAGAATATTATCTTCCACAACCATATTATAAGGTGTGGTCGCGCGTTTTTGCTGTTTGCCTTTGGCATCATATAAATTCAGAAGGCGTAAATCAGTGGCATCTTTGCCTAAATGATGTGCGATATGTTCAATAATGCGCTCCATACCAATCATGCCTTGCGGGCCACCAAAGCCACGAAACGCGGTGTTAGAAATCGTGTTGGTTTTTAGCCGATAAGAAGTTAAATCAAAATTCTCGATAAAATAAGCATTATCCGCATGGCTAATGGCGCGGTCAGCCACAGGCAGTGATAAATCGTAAGAAAACCCACATTGCACCAGATGCGTTACTTTCATCGCTTTAATTAAGCCATCATGGTTAAAGCCGACTTGGTATTTTATCTTGAAATTATGCCGTTTGCCCGTAATCATCATATCATCATCGCGGTCAAAGCGCAGTTTTACAGGGCATTGATATTTAACCGCCGCCAAACTTGCCGCCACTGCTGCCAAATTAGCTTGGCTTTCTTTACCACCAAAACCGCCACCCATACGGCGCACCACCACGCGCACTTTATTATAGGGTATCGCTAGCGCACCTGCCACCACATGCTGAATTTCGCTTGGATGTTGCGTTGATGAATAGACAAGCATCTCACCATCATCTTGTGGCACGGCATAGGCAATTTGCCCTTCCAGATAAAAATGTTCCTGCCCGCCAATATCAAATTCGCCTTGCAGAATTTCATCGCATGTTGCAAAGGCTTTTTCGGCATCGCCGCGCTGTAATTGCACGGGCTTGCTGATATAAGATTTTTGCTTCATTGCCTCATCAATGGTAAGAATCGCTGGTTTTTCTGTGCAGGTAACGCTCACCTGTTTTGCTAAATGGCGCGCGCTATCATGCGATTTTGCCAACACACCTAATATGGGTTGCCCCACATATTCAACCAATTTATCGCTGAAAATAGGGTCGTCACCCCATACGGGATTTAAGGTATTTTTGCCATGAATATCATCGGCAGTGATGGTCAGCATATCAGCAGGCACATTAATATTGCTGATAGTGCCATGTGCGATGGGGCTTTTCACCAATGCGATATGTAACGTGCCGTTAAGCACTGCCAAATCATCGGTATAATCAGCTTTGCCACTCACTTGCATCACTGCGCTATCGTGAATAATAGGCTTGCCAACGTAGTTTTTATCAGTTTCAGGAAAAGTAATTATATCTTTATTTTCGGGTAGAAAGCTTTGCAATCCGTGCAGATTCTGCCAATCTTGCCAATCTTGCCAATCTTGGTTTTTATTGTTATTGTGATTGTTAATATCATAATAATAGCGGGTGAGTAATTGTTGCGCCACTTGCAACCGATAAGCGGCACTGGCGCGCATATCAGAAAGTGGCGTGAAGTCTTGCGCGATATATTCTGCCGCTGTTTGCATCACGTCAAACCTTAATATTTTGCCATTAAGATAATTTTCGGTTGCCGTTGCCCGTTGTGGAATACCCGCCATACCGCCATAGCATATAATAGCACCGTTAATAACGCCCTCATTAACATTCATATTAATCCCCATAGAGATAGCAGAAATATCTTGTTCAAACCGTTTAGAAATCTTATAAGCGCGCAGATAATCAGCAGGCAAATGCGGCACACTAATATGGCTAACAAATTCGCCCTGCTGTCGGTCTTGCTTGCCATAGCTAATAAAGAAATCTTGCAAGGCGATGATGCGGGTTTTATCGTGATGGCGCAAATGCACTGATGCCTTCATGGCGATTAATAAAGGCGGTAAATCACCAATCGGCGAACCATTGGCAATATTGCCACATAATGTTGCCGCCTGTCTAATCGGGGTTGAGGCAAAGCGGTTGAGATAAGATTCCAGCATCGGGTAATCGCGAATCAGGTGATGCATAAAATCCTGCACCGATATATTTGCGCCGAATTGATAGCCATCTTTATAAATATTTTGGATTTTTTCAATCTTTGCCAATTCATCAATCTGGTTAATATGAATCGTTATATCCCATTGTTGCAATTTTTTATTTGCCCATAAGCCAATATCGGTACTGCCTGCAATCAACACCGCATCAGGGTTTTGGGCGTAAAGCGTGGCAAGCGCATCGGCAGTTTTGGGAATATAAGTAATGGCATTGTTACTGTGCAATATGCGTGTTTCGGCGCAATTGCTTTGTTTTAATTCTTGCAACTGCTTTTTTAATGTGGCAAAGCGTGTTTGCATCCATTCGGGCTCAGGCTTGGTATCAGCTGATTGCATCGCTTTCAAGATAGGGCCATAACCCGTGCATCGGCATAAATTGCCTGCAATAATGTTGCAATGATTATCGCTATGATTGTTGGTTTTATCGTCAAAACGGGCGGCAGCGGCACTCATGATAAAACCGGGCGTGCAAAAACCGCATTGCGATGCGCTTTTATCAGCAAATTCGCGCTGAATCGGGTGAAGTTCGGCACCATTGCTAAGATATTCCACTGTTAGCACCGCCTTACCATGCAACGCGCCCAAAAACATGATACAGCTATTCATCGCCTTAAAACGTAATATATCATTTTCTAGCGAGGCAATAATCACCGTGCAAGCGCCACAATCGCCTTCATTACAGCCTTCTTTAGTGCCTGTTAAATTTTGCTGGTTACGCAAAAAACTAAGTAGGGTGGGCATTGTATCATGGCTGCCCGCATCAACCCTGCTGATATTAATCTTTGTATCGTTAACAATAAAATTAATGTTACGTGTATCACTGCGAGGCGTTACGGTTTTATTCATGGCTTATCACCTTAAATTGATGCAAAATTTCTACCATTATACTATCATATGATAGCTTTATTAATTATGCAAAAAAAATGAAGATAATCTGAGTCTTTATTTGTCAATAGTATGATAATAATTTATTGTAAAAATACCAGAAAAAACACTTGACTGATGCTTTGTGAATATGTTAAGCAACAGGCTGATACATTTGATGCGCGCCAGATGGGTTTATGAAAAAGTATCACAAAAATTTGTTTTATAGATTTAATGTAATCGAAGCGGTTGCCTAAATTGAGGGTAATTGCTTTGTTTGTGTTTTATCTGTAAATATTGTTGTTGAAAATGATTGTCCGAAATAAGTTGTTTGGATAATTGTTAGAGGCAATTCATTTGTAGGATTTAGGCAAGGTGGCAAAAACGACTCCAGCACAGTTTATGAGGCAAGTCCGTCAAGAGATGGGCCGCGTCACATGGCCAAAACGCAAGGAAGTGATATTTTCAACCATCAGCGTTTTTGTGATGGTAATTATCATGTCAATTTTCTTTTTACTGGTAGATCAGGTTATCGCATTCGGTGTCGGCCTGATTATTGGCGGCTAGGAAGTTAGGAATAGCATAAAAATGGAATGGTATGTTGTGCATGTATATTCTGGTTTTGAACAGAAAGTAGCGCAGTCGATTTTAGAGCAATCTAAACAGAAAAATATAGATGATATTAAGGATATTCTTGTGCCAATGCAACAAACAGTGGAGATATCACGCGGACGCAAATATACAGCCGAGCGTAAATTTTTTCCTGGTTACATTATGGTGCAGATGGAAATGAATAATGAAAGCTGGCATTTGGTGAAAGATACACCAAAAGTCACTGATTTTTTAGGCAATAACGGCATTCCTATTCCAATATCTGAACAAGAGGTAATGAATGTTAAAAAGCAAATTGAAGATGGTGTATCATTGGCAAAAACTGGTGCGGTGTTTTCTATTGGCGAGGCAGTGCGCGTGATTGATGGGCCGTTTGCATCATTTAACGGCAATATTGAAGAAGTTGATGAGGAACGTTCGCAAATTAAAGTTTTAGTAGCGATTTTCGGAAGGGCAACCCCTGTGGTGCTTTCTTATTCGCAGGTTGAAAAAGTTTGAAAAAAGTTGTGGGAGACATAGCCATTTGTCGCACCGCATCCCTATTATTTAATGGGCGTTACAATTAAGTATCTGCACATGACTTTCATAGAAAGGGAATAAAATGGCAAAAAAAATTGCAGGCTATATCAAGCTACAAGTGCCTGCTGGCAAAGCGGCGCCTTCGCAGTCGCTGGGTCCAGCATTGGGGCAACGTGGTTTGAATATCATGGATTTTTGCAAGGCGTTTAATGCCGCCACGCAAAATATGGAAGAAGGCATGCCGATTCCAGTGATTATCACCGCTTACGAAGATAGAAGTTTTGAGTTTGTTACCAAAACGCCACCAGCAAGTTATTTTTTACGCAAAGCCGTGAATATTGATAAGGGTGCAAATACCCCAGGGCGTGAGGTGAAAGCTGAAGTTACCCGTGCACAATTGCAAGAGATTGCGGAAGCGAAAATGCAAGATTTAAATGCAAATGATATTGATGCGGCGATTAAAATTATCGCGGGCTCAGCGCAAGCAATGGGCTTGCGGGTTGTAGATTGAGGGGGCGATTATGGCAAAATTAGGTAAAAGACTGCGTAACGCTTATGGCGATATTGATAAAAATAAGGAATATCCGCTTGCTGAAGCCGTGCAAAAAATGCGAACCCATGCCAAAGCAAAATTTGACGAAACAGTTGAAGTTGCAATGAATTTGGGTGTTGACCCGCGCCATGCCGACCAACAGGTGCGTGGCACAGTGCAACTGCCCAATGGCACTGGTAAAACAGTAAGGGTGGCGGTATTTGCGCGTGATGATAAGGCTGATGAGGCCAAGCAAGCAGGCGCTGATATTGTTGGTGCTGAAGATTTGGTGGAAGCGATTCAAAAAGGCGAGATTAATTTTGACCGCTGTATCGCAAGCCCCGATATGATGGCACTGGTTGGCAGAGTGGCACGTGTGTTAGGGCCTAAAGGTTTGATGCCGAATCCCAAAGTTGGCACAGTAACGGTAAATGTTGCTGATGCAGTGAAGGCTGCAAAGGCAGGTGAAGTAGAATATCGCGTTGAAAAAACTGGCATTGTGCATGTCGGCGTTGGTAAAATCAGCTTTACGGATGAGAAAATTTCCGAAAATGTGCGCGCTTTAATCAATGCCGTTAAAAATGCTAAGCCCGAAGGCGCAAAAGGAACATATATCAAGAAAATCAGTCTATCTTCTACGATGGGGATAGGGTTGAAGCTTGATTTGGCGGATATTTAAGCCGCTATCATAGAATGATATGGTGATGATATTATGTTGTCGCCATGTTGTTTGTCCAAGATTTTAGGTGCTATTTTTAGTGATATAAGAATAGCTTAATTGGCAAAAGCTTAGCCTAAATGAGACAGGGTTTCCCTGAATAAAGGACGAAATTTTTTTATCATAATAATGTGATAAAAATTATTGTTTAACTTAAAAAAACGGAGAGTTACCCGTGAAGCGTGAAGAAAAAACAGCATTAGTTGGCGAGATGCAACAGGTGTTTCAAGATGCTAAAATCGTGGTTATTACACATAATCAAGGTTTAACGGTCAGCGAAAGTACCGCATTACGTCAGAAAATGCGCGCAGTGGGCGCTTCTTACAAGGTTACCAAAAACCGAGTTGTGAAACGTGCACTTGCGGGAACGTCGTTTGAATCGCTTGAGGCATATTTTCAAGGTCCTACTGCTATCGCTTGGTCTGATGACCCAGTGGCGGCGGCAAAAGTGACAGTGGATTTTGCCAAAACAAATGAAAAACTACAGCTGGTAACAGCATGTATGGATGGTAAAATATTAGATGCGAATGCCATTAAGGCATTGGCAACATTACCACCATTAGATGTGTTGCGCGGTCAGCTTATCGGCATTTTGCAAACACCTGCGAGCAATATTGCACAGCTTACCAAAGCATCAGCGTCAGGATTGGCTCGGCAAGTTGCTGGTTATCAGGGCGCATCATAATTGTGGAACATCATAGTTTTTGGGCGATTAAAAAAACGGTATTCAAATTGAATTGTCATCATTCAGGAGACACAAAATGGCAGACTTAAATAAATTGGTAGATAGTTTATCAGCTTTAACAATATTAGAAGCGGCTGAATTATCAACATTATTAGAAGAAAAATGGGGCGTTTCGGCGGCAGCACCTGTGGCAGCAGCAGCGGCACCAGTCGATGCGGCGCCAGCAGAAGTCAAAGATAGTTTTGACGTGGTGTTAGCGGCAGCAGGCGACCAGAAAATCAATGTGATTAAAGAGGTGCGTGGTGTAACTGGTTTAGGGCTTAAAGAAGCCAAAGATTTGGTTGAATCTGCACCTGCAGCAGTTAAAGAAGGCGTTAAGCAAGATGAGGCTGATGAGATTAAGAAGAAACTGGAAGCCGTTGGCGCAACAGTGGAAATCAAGTAATCTTGAACGCGTTTTTTGCCCGTTTTGCGCTTAAAATATAAAGCGGGCATCATTATCTTGTTGATGCGTTAAGCGAAACAAGAAAAAATTGAGAATATACATTATCGAGAGAGACTATGGTATCGGACATTCATTCTTTCACAGGGCGCATGCGGCTTCGCAAAAATTTTGGCACAATCGAAGAGAGCATTGGTATCCCCAATTTGATTGAGGTGCAAAAATCATCTTATAATGCTTTTTTAGGGATTGGTGGTAGCACCAGCAAACAAGTATTCGGTATTGCCAATGTGTTTAAGCAAGTATTTCCCATTCAGGATTTAACAGGACAAATGAGTCTTGAATTCACAGGTTACGAGTTAGAAAATCCAAAATATGATGTCGAAGAATGTCTGCAACGTGATATGACTTACTCTGCACCTTTGCGTGTAAAATTACGGCTTGCGATTCGCGATATTGATGAAAAAACTGGCGCGCATACCATGCGTGATGTGCGTGAAAATGAAGTCTATATGGGGCATATTCCGCTGATGACTGATAATGGCACTTTTGTTATTAATGGTGCAGAACGCGTTATTGTTAGCCAGATGCACCGCTCACCGGGCGTGTTTTACGACCATGATAAGGGCAAAACATTGGCAGGCGGTAAGCTAATTTATTCGGCAAGAATTATTCCTTATCGTGGCTCATGGCTAGATTTTGAATTTGATGCCAAAGATATTCTGCATGTTAGAATTGACCGCAAGAAGAAGATACCAGTAACAACATTGTTAATGGCACTTGAATCGCGTGAGACTGAAAAATTACGTGCTGAATATGATAAAAAAGGCGAAAAGCTTGAGATGACCGATATTCGTATTCAGGGCATGTCAAAAGAAGAAATTGTTAACTCATTTTATGGTACCAAAACTTATAGCAACAAAAAAGATAAATGGGTAACCCCCTTTGATGTTGATGCCTATAAGGGTGTGCCTTTGCGAAGCGACCTGATTGATGCCAAAAATGGCGACGTATTGGCAGAAAAAGATAAGAAATTAGGCAAAACTGCACTTGAAAAAATTGCTCAATCGGGTGTGAAAGAAATTTTAGTTTCCGAACAATTTATGCTAGATAGCTATTTGGCTGAAGATATTGTTGATGAGCAAACAGGTGTCGTGATTGCCGAAGCAGGCGATATGCTCACCAAAGAATTATTGGCGCAATTCAAAACAATGAAAATCAATCAGCTACACTTATTAGATATTGATAATCAATCGGTTGGCCCGCATTTACGCAACACCTTAAATGCCGATAAAAACCGAACCCGCGATGAAGCATTAACGGATATTTACAAGGTTATTCGTCCGGGTGAACCACCAACATTAGAAAGTGCTGAAGGTTTATTATATAGTCTGTTTTTTGACCCCGACCGCTATGATTTATCGGCTGTGGGGCGGGTGAAAATGAATGGCCGTTTAGGCATTGAGGATTCTGATGATACCATGCGTATTTTACGTAAAAGCGATTTACTGGCAGTGATTGCTGAATTGCTTCGGATTCGTGATGGGCATGGCGATGTTGATGATATTGATCATTTAGGCAATCGCCGTGTGCGTTCGGTAGGTGAATTATTAGAAAATCAATATCGTGTTGGCTTGCTACGCATGGAACGTGCGGTGCGCGAAAGAATGGGTACTGTAGATATTGATGTGGTAACCCCGCAAGATTTGATTAATTCAAAACCGATTGTGGCAGCGGTGCGCGATTTTTTCACTGGTTCGCAATTATCACAATTTATGGATCAAACCAATCCTTTATCAGAAATCACGCATAAAAGACGGTTATCGGCATTAGGTCCGGGTGGCTTAACCCGTGAGCGTGCTGGTTTTGAAGTGCGCGATGTACACCCCACCCATTATGGCAGAATTTGCCCGATTGAAACGCCCGAAGGGCCAAATATCGGCTTGATTAATTCACTTGCCACCTATGCACGGGTCAATGAATATGGCTTTATTGAAACGCCATATCGTAAGGTTGAAAATGGTGTGGTTGCTAAAGATATTAACTATATGGCGGCGGGTGAAGAAGGCAATCATACGATTGGGCAGGCAAGTGCGCGTGTTGATACGGGCAACAAATTGATTGTTGATGAAATGATTCCTTCAAGGCAGTCAGGTGAGTATTCATTGGTGGATCCATCTGAAGTGGATTATATCGATGTATCACCGAAACAGGTGGTATCGGTAGCGGCGGCATTGATTCCGTTTTTGGAAAATGATGATGCCAATCGCGCTTTAATGGGGTCTAACATGCAACGGCAAGCTGTGCCGTTATTGCGGACTGAAGCACCGCTTGTTGGTACGGGCATTGAAGCCAGAGTGGCACGCGATTCTGGCGTTACTGTGGTAGCAAAACGTGGCGGCACGATTGACCATGTTGATGCAACCCGCATTGTGATTAGTGTTACGGAACAAACTGATAGCTCGCAAAGCAGTGTCGATATTTATAATTTGCTGAAATTTCAACGGTCAAATCAAAATACCTGTATCAATCAACGCCCTTTGGTGCGCGAAGGTGATACGGTGAAATCAGGCGATATTATCGCTGATGGCCCTGCCACCGATTTAGGTGAATTGGCATTGGGGCGTAATGTGCTGGTGGCATTTTTGCCTTGGAATGGCTATAATTTTGAAGATTCAATCCTTATTTCGGAACGGATTGTGCGTGATGATGTGTTCACATCGATTCATATTGAAGAGCATGAAGTGGTGGCGCGCGATACCAAATTGGGCGAAGAAGATATCACCCGTGATATTCCGAATGTTGGTGAAGAAGCATTGCGGAATTTAGACGAAGCAGGCATTGTGTATATTGGTGCCGAAGTTAAGGGTGGTGATATTTTGGTGGGTAAAATAACCCCTAAAGGTGAATCACCGATTACGCCTGAAGAAAAATTATTGCGTGCGATTTTTGGCGAAAAGGCTTCTGATATGCGCGATACATCATTGCGTGTGCCTTCTGGTGTTATTGGCACAGTGGTAGATGTGCGGGTGTTTTCGCGTGCTGGTATTGAAAAAGATGAACGCGCATTAGCGATTGAACAATCAGAGATCAAGCGTCTGGCACATGATCGTGATGCTGAACGCGCTATTTTGGAACGCGCTTTTGCAGGCAGGTTAAAAGATATTCTTAAAGATAAAAAAGTCAGCAAAGGCATTGATACACTCAAAGCTGGCAAGGTGATTACGGATGATGAATTGCAGCAATTAAATTCGGCACAGATGCGTCATATTGTTGTTGATGATGCCAATGCCAACGATAATATTGAAGCATTGGCAAAATTATTTGATGAGCAAGTGGGCGCATTAAATGCCCGATTTGACGATAAGGTTGATAAATTGCGGCGTGGTGATGATTTGCAACCCGGTGTTATGAAAATGGTCAAAGTATTTTTGGCGGTGAAACGGCATCTGCAACCGGGCGATAAAATGGCGGGCAGGCATGGCAATAAAGGCGTGATTTCGCGCATCATGCCATCTGAAGATATGCCCTATTTGGAAGATGGAACGCCAGTTGATATGGCGCTCAATCCACTTGGTGTGCCATCACGGATGAATGTTGGTCAAATTTTAGAAACCCATTTAGGCTGGGCAGCGCATGGTTTAGGGCGTCAGGTAGCTCAAGTGGTGCAGGCAGTGACTGAAAATCGTGCAAATTGCTCTGATTTAAGGGTAAAATTAGATGATATTTATGATGCTGATGAAGAACGCGCATTGCTAAAATCAATGGATGATGAGGCCATCATGCTATTAGGGCGCAATCTGGAAAAAGGTATCCCGATGGCAACGCCAGTATTTGACGGGGTGAAAGAAGATAAATTAAACAGCCTGCTTGAAAAAGCGGGGCTTCCGACCAGCGGTCAAATGAAACTGATTGATGGCAGAACGGGTGAATATTTTGATAGGATGGTAACGGTCGGTTATATTTATATGCTGAAATTGCACCATCTGGTTGATGATAAAATTCATGCCCGTTCCATTGGACCATATTCATTGGTAACGCAACAGCCACTTGGCGGTAAAGCACAATTTGGCGGTCAGCGTTTTGGTGAGATGGAAGTGTGGGCGCTTGAAGCCTATGGTGCCGCTTACACATTGCAAGAAATGCTAACCGTGAAATCGGACGATATTTCGGGACGCACCAAAGTGTATGAAGCGATTGTGCGTGGCGATAATAATTTTGAAGCAGGCATACCAGAATCCTTTAATGTATTGATTAAAGAATTGCATTCACTATGTCTAAATGTAGAACTATTGAGCGAAAATTGATAAGGTAACGAAAAATGAATGAACTAACCAGAGCGACTGAACGTCCACAAATTTCTTCGGGTTTTGATTTAATTCGTATCTCGCTGGTATCGCCTGAGCGGATTCGCTCATGGTCATATGGCGAAATTAAAAAGCCAGAAACCATCAATTATCGCACCTTAAAGCCTGAACGTGATGGTTTGTTTTGTCCGCGTGTGTTTGGTCCTATTAAAGATTACGAATGTATCTGTGGCAAATATAAAAGAATGAAATTCAAAGGCATCGTTTGCGAAAAATGCGGTGTAGAAGTAACATTATCGCGCGTGCGGCGCGAAAGAATGGGGCATATTGAACTGGCGGCACCCGTTGCCCATATTTGGTTTTTGAAATCACTGCCTAGCCGTATCGGTTTGTTGCTTGATATGTTGCTGAAAAATTTGGAACGTGTGTTATATTTTGAAAATTATGTGGTGGTAGAACCAGGTTTAACCGACCTCACCTATAAGCAAACCTTGACCGAGCAAGAATATCTCAATGCCCAGCGCGAACATGGTGCTGAAAATTTCAAGGCGATGATTGGCGCAGAAGCAGTGAAACAGCTGTTAAACGAACTGGATATGCCGCTTGAAATTGAAAAAACCCGTGATGATTTGCAATCCACCAATTCGGAAACACGCAAGAAAAAATTAGTGAAAAAGCTAAAATTGCTAGAATCCTTGCATGAAACCAAAATGCGTCCTGAATGGATGATTATTGATGTATTGCCAGTGATTCCACCAGAATTGCGTCCGTTAGTACCGCTTGATGGTGGCAGATTTGCAACTTCTGACCTCAATGATTTGTATCGCCGTGTGATTAACCGTAATAATCGGTTGAAGCGTTTATTAGAATTAGGCGCGCCCGATATTATTATCCGTAACGAAAAACGCATGTTGCAAGAATCGGTTGATGCCTTATTTGATAATGGCAGACGCGGACGGGTGATTGTTGGCAGTAACAAACGGCCATTAAAATCACTTTCGGATATGTTGAAAGGCAAGCAAGGGCGTTTTCGGCAAAATCTACTCGGCAAACGGGTTGATTATTCAGGGCGTTCGGTGATTGTGGTTGGTCCTAACCTAAAATTGCATCAATGTGGTTTGCCAAAAAAAATGGCACTGGAATTATTTAAGCCGTTTATTTTCTCGAAATTAGAACTATATGGCATGGCTTCTACCATTAAAGCGGCAAAAAGAATGGTAGAGCGCGAACGGCCAGAAATTTGGGATATTTTGGAAGAAGTTATTCGCGAACATCCCGTTTTACTCAACCGTGCGCCTACATTGCACCGTTTGGGAATTCAAGCATTTGAACCTACCTTGATTGAAGGTAAGGCGATTCAGTTGCATCCGTTAGTATGCGCGGCATTTAATGCCGATTTTGATGGCGACCAAATGGCAGTGCATGTGCCTTTATCGCTAGAAGCGATTTTGGAAGCGCGCGTGTTGATGATGTCCACTAATAATGTGCTTTCTCCTGCCAATGGTAAACCGATTATTGTGCCGTCGCAGGATATTGTGTTGGGGCTTTATTATCTTACTTTGGCGATGCCATCATGCAATGATGATGAAATTACAATCGACCAAATAGATGCGTTCACCAATGCAGTTGAAAAATCAATGATTGTATTGCGTGATAAAGAAGATGTTCATGTGAATGAAGGCGAAATAGCTGATTTATTCGCCAAACATCAAAAAAGGGAGTTGCGGGCATTTCGGGTGCCTTTCTATGCAGGTAGTGACGAGGTGGAATATGCACTCAGCATGGGGCATATTAAATTGCAAAGTTTGATTTTAACAAAATTCAATTATCACGGTGATGCGAATATCAGCACGCTTACCACTCCCGGTAGATTATTGCTTGCCAATATTTTGCCAAAATCAGTGCATGGCAAACGCTATATTTATGATTTGATTAATCAAACCTTGCCGAAAAAGAAAGTCACCAATTTAATTGATACGATATTCCGTGATTGCGGACAAAAAGAAACAGTAATTTTCTGCGACCAAATGATGCAGTTAGGCTTTCATTGGGCGTGTCGTTCGGGCATTTCCTTCGGTAAAGATGATTTGATTATCCCTGATGCGAAAGTCAAATTGATTGCACAAACGCAAGGTCAAGTAAGCGAATTTGAACAGCAATATCTTAACGGGTTGATTACGCAAGGCGAGAAATATAACAAAGTGGTTGATGCTTGGTCAAGCTGTAGTGATCAGGTGGCAACTGAAATGATGCTGGTGATGGAAACACAAAAAAGCGGCGTGAATTCAGTCTATATGATGGCGGATTCAGGTGCGCGTGGTTCTGCCGCTCAAATTAAACAGCTTGCGGGAATGCGGGGGCTGATGGCAAAACCTTCTGGTGAGATTATCGAACGTCCGATTATCTCTAACTTTAAGGAAGGCTTAACCGTATTGGAATATTTTAATTCCACTCACGGGGCGCGTAAAGGTTTGGCGGATACCGCACTTAAAACAGCCAATTCTGGTTATCTCACACGCCGTTTGGTAGATGTAGCACAAGATTGTATTGTTACCGAACCCGATTGTGGCACCGAAGATTTTCTTACATTGCGTGCTGTGGTTGATGGCGCAGATGTGATTGAACAATTAGGCGAGCGCATATTAGGGCGCGTGGTTGCCGATGATGTAAAAGATGTGCAAACAGGTGAAATTTTGGTTGCGAAGGGCGAGTTGGTTGATGAGGCGGCCGCAGAAAAAATTGAAAATTTTGGTGTTGATTCAGTGAGAGTGCGTTCACCGCTGACATGTGAGCTTAGCAATGGCATTTGTAGCCAATGCTATGGACGCGATTTGGCGCGTGGCGAGTTGGTTAATATCGGTGAAGCGGTTGGCATTATTGCCGCGCAATCTATTGGTGAACCCGGCACACAATTAACCATGCGGACATTCCATATTGGTGGTGCGGCACAACGTGGCTCGGAACAATCATCAGTAGAATCCCCTTTTAATGGCAGAGTTGTGGTAAAAAGTAGCAACCTTATCCGTAATGTTGACGGCAAGCTGGTATCGCTAGCGCATAACGCAACCATCACATTATTTGATGAAAATAACCGTGAGCGCGCCAATTATAAAGTGCCTTATGGTGCAAGATTAATGATCGAAAAAGAAAGCCAAGTTGAAAAAGGCAATTTGTTGGCAGAATGGGATCCTTATACAATTCCAATTATTTGTGAAAAAGACGGTATTGCCCATTTTGTTGATTTAGAAGAAGGCGTTTCGATTCAAGAACAGCTTGATGAATATACGGGCATTGCCAGTAAGGTGGTGATTGATTGGAAACAGCATCCGCGTGGTGCTGAGCTAAAACCGCGCATTACTTTGCGTGATGATAAAGGGCAAGTGGTGACGCTACCCAATGGGTTAGATGCACGCTATTTCATGTCAGTCAATGCAATTCTATCGGTTAGCGATGGTAAAACAGTGAAAGCGGGTGAAGTGCTAGCACGTATTCCGCGTGAATCTTCCAAAACGCGTGATATCACAGGTGGTTTGCCACGCGTGGCTGAATTGTTTGAAGCGCGTAAACCCAGAGATTTCGCAATCATCAGCGAGAGCGCAGGTATTGTGGAGTTTGGTAAAGATTATAAATCTAAAAGACGGATTGTTGTGCGTCCTGAAAATCCTGATGAAGAACCAAAAGAATATTTGATTCCTAAAGGCAAACATATCAGCGTGCAGGAAGGGCAAACCATCAATATCGGTGATTTGCTGATGGATGGTAATCCCGTGCCACATGATATTTTAGATGTGTTGGGCGTGGAAGCGTTGGCAGAATATCTTGTGAAAGAAGTGCAAGATGTCTATCGTTTGCAGGGCGTGAAAATCAGCGATAAACATATCGAGGTGATTATCAGGCGTATGTTGCAAAAAGTTGAAATCACTGAAGGTGGCGAGAGCTATTTGATTGCAGGTGAACAGATGGACCGTTATGAATTTGACGAGGTGAATGCCAAATTACGTGCCGAAAATAAACAAGAGGCACAAGCAAAAACTCTGTTGTTGGGTATCACCAAAGCGGCATTGCAAACCCGTTCGTTTATTTCAGCAGCATCATTTCAAGAAACAACCAGAGTGCTTGCCGAAGCAACCTCATGCGGTAAATCTGATATGCTGGTGGGATTAAAAGAAAACCTGATTGTTGGGCGTTTAATACCAGCAGGCACAGGTGCAGTGGTAAAACAGATGCGTAAAAGGGCAGTGGAAGAAGATAAGAAGTTACGTGAAAAAATTGAAGCGGAACGGGCGGCAAATCAGGAGGTTGAAGTTGAGTTTGATAATAAATTAACCACAATGGGCAACCCATTTGAAGTGCCGATGGATGAAATGGATAATCCGTTTGCTGTAACGGATAATCCTTTTGCTGTGCAGATGGAAACTGATAATGATGGGTTTAACGATGTGAATGAAGCTGGTAATAATGAACCCAGTGAAAACACATAAGGGTGCTTAGCCAAAGATAATATATCGGCATCACATTTATTTGTTGGCTGTGTGCAGGTTGCGAATAGGAATATGTTACCGAAAGTAAAGCATAGATGGCTGGGGCGTTTTGGAAAAACATGTCTATTTGCAATAATAGCGATGTTTTTACCTTTGCAACCACTATTGGCACAGCAATTCAATAATGCACAGGTGAATGATATCCGTGTCGGCAAGCAACAAGATGCCACTCGCTTCGTGATAGAACTTAACCAAGAAGTGCCGTTTAATATTTTTATTCTCAATACGCCAGAACGGCTGGTGATTGATATTCCCAATTCTAAATTGCAACCACGTAGCACGCCAGTGCTTGCTGGTACGGTGATTGAACGCTATCGTACGGGGCTTTATAAGGAAGGCATTGTGCGGATTGTGTTAGATTTGAACGCGGCCGTGCAATTGGTGCGAAGTGATTCGTTGCAAGAAGAAAATCGCTTTCGGATTGTGGTGGATATGGCGCCGATTACAGTAAAAAAATCACCTGTCTTTCGTTTTGCAAGCTCGGAATGGGCGGGCTATATTGCCAATATCTCTAATAATGCGAATGGTGTACAACAGTCAGTCAAAAAAGAAGAAAAGCGGGTGATTGTGATTGACCCTGGTCATGGCGGTGTTGACCCTGGTGGTGTTGTGGAGCATATTCGCGAGAAGCATATTGTGCTTTCTTTCGCTAAATTATTGCAAAAAAGATTGAACGCGCAAGGCAAATACCGCGCTGTGCTTACCCGTGATAAAGATACTTATATTCCTTTGCGTGATAGGTTTAAGGTTGCTGATAGTGAAAAAGCCGATTTATTCATTTCAATTCATGCTGATAAGATTCACCTTAAAACGATTCGGGGGTTAACGGTTTATACCTTATCGGAAAAAGCATCTGATGAAGAATCTGCGGCTTTGGCGCAACAGGAAAATCGTTCTGATATTTTGGTGGGCAGCGACTTAAATCAATATGATTCTGTGGTTTCCGATATTTTGATTGATAGGGCACAAGAATGGGTGGCAGAAGAATCATGGCGGGTGGCAAAATTATTGGTCAGGCATTTGCGGACCCGCACGCCAATTTCTACAAAAGCACATAGATATGCAGGTTTTGCGGTGCTAAAATCGCCTAATGTACCGTCAGTTTTAGTGGAATTAGGCTATTTAACCAATGAAAATGATTTAAAAAATTTGCAGTCACGTAATTTTAAAGATAAAGTAACCAATGGCATTATAGAAGGATTAGATGCTTATTTTCAGGAGTTAGATGCGGGGGCATGAGCGAGGATAACAACAACAATAATAACAGAGAAATATTTAGACAAAAATTGATGAATCGTGCGTCGATACAACAAAAGTCGCAGGGGCAACAGGGGCAAGCTGGACAATCTGCAGAAAATCCACCACCTAATGCTTCAGACGAAAAATTTACTGGCAAAGCAGGGCGCACAATGTCTAAAAAATTGCAACAGAAGATAGGCATTGATGCAAAAACGCCTCTTATAACAAAAATATTTCGTCTGCTATTCGCCACTGGCATGGTTGGTGGCGTTGTGCTATTTGCTGGTCTGGTGGTATTTACCATTCAACTTGGACGCAATCTGCCCGCCCATGAACAATTGCAAGATTATCAGCCAAAAATCAGCACCAGAGTGCATGCAGGTGATGGCAAATTATTAGCAGAATTTGCGGTTGAACGGCGGATTTTTGTGCCGATTGCAGCCATGCCAGAAGATATAAAAAATGCGTTTATCTCGGCCGAAGATAAGAATTTTTATCAGCATAATGGGTTGGATTTTCTTGGTATCTTACGCGCGGTGCGAACCAATATCCAGAATCTAATTGATGGCAGGGGCAATTTGGTTGGCGCATCTACCATTACGCAACAGGTGGCAAAAAATTTCTTACTCAGCCGCGAACAGACTTTTACACGCAAATTCAAAGAAGCGATTATTGCCCGCCGCATTGAAAAAGCACTCAGCAAAGACCGTATTTTAGAACTTTACTTAAATCAGATATTTCTTGGCAACCGTTCTTATGGTGTCGCGGCGGCGGCGGCGGATTATTTTGGCAAAGCATTAGATGAACTTGATATTGCTGAAGCCGCATTATTAGCAGCATTGCCCAAAGCACCTAGCACTTATAATCCTAAAGTGAATCCAGAACGCGCGCGCGATAGGCGCGATTGGGTGATTAACCGCATGTATGCCAATGGTTATTTGAATGAAAAAGAACGTGATAGCACATTACGCAAACCAATTGCCTTATCATCAAATTTAAAGAGCAATCGCGTTTATGCGTCTTATTTTGTGGAAGAGGTAAGGCGAATTTTGATTGACGATATTGGCAGGGAAAAACTTTATGGTGATGGGCTTACTATTCGCACCAGCCTAGACCCTACCTTGCAAGCCTATGCAGAGCAGGCGTTATTTAACGGGGTGGTGGCATATGACCGTCGGCATGGCTATCGCGGTGCATTGGGGCATTTACCGATTGAAAATCAGCATGTGCTAGAATTTTTGAATGATTTTGAAGCACCAGCGGGCACACCGCGCGAATGGCGTTTGGCATTGGTAACCAATGTTGAACAGAAAAATGCCAGCCTTGTTTTTGCCGATAGCACACAAGGCAAATTGGATTATGAAAGTTTACGTTGGGCGCGTCGCTACCTAATACCACGTTTGCAAGAACAACAACAAGCCACCCAGACCGACCAAGAATTATTACAAGATGTTGGCGTGCTAGATGAAAGAAATATATCGCGCCGCACCCGCCCGTTAGGGGCATATATTTATCGCATGGCGCAAGTTGTATCGGTAGGCGATGTAATATTGGTGAGCGCGCTTGAATCAACAGACAATAAAAACAACGCTATTTATCAGCTACAGCAATTGCCTGAAATTGATGGCGGTTTGGTGGTGATGGATCCCAATACTGGCAGAGTATTAGCGATGGTTGGCGGTTTTTCGTTTCAACGGTCGCAATATAATCGGGTAACGCAAGCCTCAAGGCAGCCTGGTTCGGCTTTCAAGCCTTTCGTTTATTTAAGCGCGTTAGAACAAGGTTTCACACCCGCTACCCGCATATTAGACGCGCCTTTTGTGCTAACATTAGATAATGGCACAAAATGGAAGCCAAGCAACTATTCACGGCGTTATTATGGGCCAAGCCCGATGCGATTGGGCATTGAACAATCGCGCAATTTGATGACTGTCCGTTTGGCGCGCACATTAGGCATGCGGCATGTGCGTGATGTGGCAACGCGTTTTGGCATCAATGACCGCATATCGCTTTATCTGCCGAACGCGCTGGGTTCTATCCAAACCACTTTGATGCGGCTAACGGCCGCCTATGCTATGCTTGCCAATGGTGGCATTAAGGTTGAACCAACCCTGATTGACCGCTTGCAAGACCGTTATGGCACAACATTAGAAAAGCAAGATAAGCGCGAATGTAGGGGCTGTTTGGTTGAACAAGGCTGGCAGGGCAATGTGCCATTACCGACTCTGATTGATAGCCGTCCGCGTGTGATAGATTCTGCATCAGGCTATCAGATTGTATCGATGATGGAAGGCGTGGTGGCACGTGGTACGGGTCGCTTGGTTAGGCGCGCAATACCGGGCAAAGTGATTGCAGGCAAAACTGGCACCACCAATAATAGTGTTGATGCGTGGTTTATGGCATTTACAACTGATTTGGTGGTAGGCACTTATATCGGTTTTGACCAGCCGCGCTCGCTGGGCATGTATGGTGATACCACGCAAGAGGCAGGCTCAACCGTTGCCGTGCCAATTGTGACTGATTTCTTAAAACAAGCACTTCAAAACCGCTCTACCGCGCCATTCCGTGTGCCACCTAATGTGCAGTTGGTACGGATTAATCCAAAAACTGGTGCGCTTAGCCGTTCGGGCGATGCTTATTCAATCGTGGAAGCCTTTAAGCCCGGCACTCAGCCAGTGGATTACAGCACCGCTAGCTTGCTGATTGGCGATAATATTGAAGTTGGGCAACAAATTATCGGTATTGGTAATGATGGCGGTAGCGATAGTGAAGGTGGGCTAGATGATTTGCTCAATCAAAATCCGAATAATGAATTTGAAGATAAAAAGCAAGAAGTGCGCGACCTTGACCAAGAAGCCGAAGAAGACGAATTACAAGGGATATATTGATTAGCCCTGATACGCACCACCGCTAATATTGAGCAACCCGACACGCACGATTTTAATGTTGAGTAACAAGCAACTCACTCCCTCGCTAGTTTTGAGTATGGCGGGGGGATTATCAAGGCACGCTAGATTTTAGTGTTAAACACAGCGGGGGGTATGGGGGGTCATTTTTGGCGATGGGCTCGCCCTCATCGCCTATAAAATGTCGCACCCCCCTTAAATCATAAAACGAAACCGCAAAACCCCCCATATTATTAATGAAAATCACCGCACAAAAATTCGAGGGTGATTTATCATTGCGTTTGTGGTATATGGGTGCAATGGAAGATTTATATCAAAAATTACAGCATCTGTTAAAAACGGGTGCGGGCTATTTGGATGATGATGGCGAATTAAACCTGACTCTTATTCAAAACAAAGCCTATGATGGTGATGCTGATTTGCTGGATTTATTGCTTGGCAAAGCAGAATTTAAACGGCAATTTTTTACCCAAACCGCAA
>JAHZMA010000113.1 GCA_022599575.1 Alphaproteobacteria bacterium
AAAGCCCTTGCCGAAGGGGCGCGTAAGTCCGGATTAAAATTTTAAAGAGGATAAATTATGGCGCGTGAAGCAGCAGGACAAGATAGCAATATCATAGAAAAATTAGTCGCGATTAACCGCGTGGCAAAAGTGGTGAAAGGCGGACGCAGATTCGGTTTTGCGGCTTTAGTCGTGGTAGGCGATGGGCAAGGCAAAGCAGGCTTTGGTTCAGGCAAAGCACGTGAAGTGCCAGAAGCAATTCGCAAAGCATCAGAACAGGCGCACAAAAATATGCGTTATGTGCCATTGCGCGAAGGGCGCACCTTGCATCATGATATGAAGGGCAAGTTTGGTATGGGAATCGTAATGATGCGCGCGGCACCTCCAGGCACTGGCATTATTGCTGGTGGTCCTATTCGCGCGGTGTTTGAAGCGCTTGGCGTATCGGATGTTGTGGCAAAATCTATGGGTTCTTCCAACCCTTATAATATGATTAAAGCCGCCTTTAAGGGACTATATGAATCCGATTCACCCAGACAGGTGGCAGCAAGACGTGGCAAAAAAGTGAGCGAGGTTTTGCATCGCGAACAGGCGGCAGAAATTGCTCAAAAAGAAGTTACTGAAAATGATGTGGCAAAAGATAAATCTGCCAACGATAAGCCTGCAAAAAATAATGTTACACCCGAAATCGTAAAAGACGAGGCTACATAATGGCTAAAAAATTAATTGTTACCCAAACTGGCAGTCCCATCAGGCGTCCGAAATCACAGCGTGACACCTTAATTGGGTTAGGCTTGAATAAAATCAATCGGTCTCGTGAATTAGAAGATACGCCATCAATTCGCGGTATGATTAGAAAAGTAAATCACTTGATTAAAGTGGAAGAGGTATCCTAAAATGCAGTTGAATGAAATTCGTGATAATAAAGGCGCGCGGCCTGCGGCAATGCGAATTGGACGCGGCATCGGCTCTGGCAAAGGTAAAACTGGTGGACGTGGCGTTAAGGGACAAAAATCCCGTTCGGGCGTGTCCATTAAAGGTTTTGAAGGCGGGCAAATGCCGATTTATCAGCGTCTGCCTAAACGTGGCTTTAATATGCACGCGCCTAAAAAATGGGTTATTGTCAATCTGGGCAGAATCCAGCAAGCGGCAGATGATGGTAGAATCGATTTAAATAATCCCATCACGCGCAAAGAATTGCAATTATCAGGCTTGGTCAGTGGCAGAGAAGGTAATTTGCGCTTGCTTGGCAAAGGCGTGTTAACCGCTAAACTTAATATTACGGTAACCGTCGCCTCAAAATCAGCAATTGCAATGGTCGAAAAATTGGGTGGCTCGGTAACAATCGTAGAAGCGACACCATCGGTTACGCTCACCAAAGAAGAAATAAAAGCGCAATTACAAAATAAAGCATCTAAAGCGTCAAAGCCACAAAATAGGGCACCTACAAAGGTAACAAGCGCAACAAATGCAAAAGCAGATGTGAAAGAAACAATAGAAGCGCCTATCAAAAAAGTGGCAGTTGCTAAAGCAGCACCAAAAGCAGCATCGCCTAAAAAAGAAACGGCAACCAAAGCACCTGCTAAAAAACCAGCTGTTAAAAAAGAAACAGTGAAAAAAGAAACAGTGAAAAAAGAAACAGTGAAAAAAACAGCAACCAAAAAAACCACAGATGAATGAGGCTTAAATTATGGCATCGGCGTCAGAACAACTTGCACAAAATTTTAACTTCGGCGCATTTGGCAAAGCAACCGAATTAAGAAAGCGGCTATTATTCACATTAGGTGCGCTGATTATTTATCGGCTTGGCACTTATATCCCGCTACCCGGCATCAACTCAGTGGCGTTGCAAGAAATTTTCGCAGCCCAGCAACAAGGCATTTTAGGCATGTTCAACATGCTTTCAGGTGGCGCATTGGGGCGGATGACGATTTTCGCACTCAATATTATTCCCTATATTTCTGCATCTATCATCATGCAATTAATGACCGCCGTTGTGCCAACATTAGAGCAATGGAAAAAAGAAGGTGAATCGGGTAGAAAAAAAATCAATCAATTTACCCGTTACGGCACAGTGATATTGGCAACCGTGCAAGGCTATGGTATTGCCGTTGGGCTTGAAGGCGCGGGCAATGTGGTTTCTGACCCTGGATTGTTTTTTAGATTATCAACCGTGATTACCATCGTTGGTGGCACGATATTTTTGATGTGGCTAGGCGAACAAATTACGCAGCGCGGTGTTGGCAATGGTATTTCGCTGATAATTTTTTCAGGCATTGTGGCGAATTTACCAATATCGCTGGCAGGCACATTGGAATTAGGCCGCACGGGTGTGCTTTCTACAATTGTGATTTTATTATTGTTTGTAATGATTGTTGCCGTGATTGCTTTTATCGTTTTTATAGAACGCGCCCAAAGACGCGTGCCGATACAATATCCAAAACGGCAACGGGGCAATAAAATGTTTGGTGGTGAATCATCACATATGCCGTTAAAACTAAACACCAGTGGCGTGATACCGCCAATTTTTGCAAGCTCATTGTTGCTATTGCCACTCACCATCACCAATTTCAACAGCGGTGGTGTAGAATCAGGTTGGTTGGCAGTGGTTAATTCTTATTTAGGGCGCGGACAGCCAGTATTTTTGATTATTTATGCTGCCCTTATCATTTTCTTTGCCTTCTTTTATACTGCTTTGGTGTTTAATCCCGAAGAAACTGCCGAAAATCTACGCAAAAATGGGGGTATTGTACCAGGTATTCGTCCGGGCGCGAATACCGCTAACTATTTAGATAGGTTGCTCACGCGCCTCACAACAGTGGGTGCAATCTACCTTACTTTTGTTTGTTTATTACCAGAATGGCTAGTGGCGCGTTATTCAGTGCCATTTTATTTTGGTGGCACATCATTATTGATTGTGGTAACGGTTACCATGGATACGGTGGTGCAGATTCAAAGCCATTTAATTTCGCATCAATATGAAAATCTAATGCGTAAATCAGGCTTAGTAAAAGGCAAGAAAAAGCGATGAGTATTAATTTAATTTTATTAGGCCCACCGGGCGTTGGTAAAGGCACACAAGCGCAAATTTTAGAAAAAAAATATGGTTTGGTGCAACTTTCTACGGGTGATATGTTACGCGCCGAAGTCAAAAGCGGTTCTGAACTTGGCAAGCAAGCTGATGAAATTATGAAATCGGGGCAGTTAATGCCTGATGCGGTGATGTTAGAAATTATCGCCGCAAGATTGCAACAGCCCGATTGTGAACAAGGCTTTATTTTAGATGGTTTTCCACGCACCGTACCACAAGCCGAAGGGCTTGATAAAATGTTGGCAAAGATGCAGAAAAAATTACATGCGGTGATTGAGATGCAGGTCGATGATGGTGTTTTGGTCAAGCGAATTGCGGGGCGTTTTAGCTGTAAAAATTGTGGCACAGTCTATAATGATTTTTTCCGCACCCCTACCCAAGAAAATATGTGCGATCATTGCGGGCATGATGAATTTAATCGTCGCCCTGATGATAATGAAGCAACAGTCAAAGATAGGCTTGCGGTGTTTCATCAGCAAACTGCCCCGCTGATTCCCTATTATCAGCAAACTGGCATTTTACAAGCGATTGATGGCATGGCAGAGATTAATAACGTCACTGATGCGTTTGATACATTGGTGGCACAATATAGCTAAAACGACCCGTATTATCATATAAGGGGACAATAAATGAAAGATATTTATTCATTTGTACGCAAGCCCACGCATCAAAAACTTTATGATGGTGAAGCTGAAAAATTACAAAAATCATTAGATAAGATTAATGCCTAACCATATCGCACCTATTACCGTTAATATTCAACAATTGCCACATGGTGCTGATATAGCCTTGCCCAAACAAGCCAGCGATGGGGCGGCGGGATTTGATTTATGCGCTGCCATTCCCGATAATATCATATTATCACCCAACGAGTATCAGCTGATTCCCACTGGTTTTGCCATTGCCCTATCCCAAAATAATGAGGCTGAAAATTACGAAGCACAAATTCGGCCACGTTCGGGTTTGGCGCTCAAATATGGCGTAACGGTGCTTAATAGTCCTGGTACAATTGATGCCGATTATCGTGGCGAAATTAACGTGTTGCTCATCAATCATGGCAAGCAGGATTTTATCATCACGCCACAAATGCGAATCGCACAGATGGTGATTGCACGCCACGAGGTGGTTAAGTTTGAATTATGCGCTGCGTTACCAGCAACAAAACGTGGCGAAAATGGCTTTGGTTCGACTGGTGCATAAAATCTAACCCACATTCAACAACGCATCAAACCTACCTTGCGAATCAAGCGTCAGCATTTCATCACAGCCGCCAATATGGGTATCGTTCACAAAAATTTGTGGCACGGTGCGCGCACCATTGCTACGTTTTAACATGGCGTGATAATGCGCCTCATCATCCCAAATGTTATATTCCTGATAGGTAAGTTGTTTCTTATCTAAAAACTTCTTGGCGCGGAAGCAAAAACCGCAACCATCACGGGTGTAAATTTCAATCTTATTCATAGCCTCACCATTCAATTAAAAAGCCAAACATACAATAATCTGTAGAATTTTGAAAGTTTATTTGCTTTTTGGCAGAGACTTGCCTAAATTAGCAACGATGATTAACGGAGTGTGGCTTAGTCTGGTAGAGCGTTCGGCTGGGGGCCGAGAGACCGCAGGTTCAAATCCTGCCACTCCGACCATCTTGTTACAGCAATGTAAAGCCACCATCTTTATCGGCAATTCCCAGATAATCATAAAGACTGGCTTCATCATAATTACTATATGTGGCAAAGTAATCGGCAAAAATCGGCAGGCTTTCCAAATCAGTACGCAAGATTTTATGGGTGCGAAACAAATGCTGAAATAAAAAGTTCATCACCGTGCTATTAAGCAAGAATGTGAGTTGCTTGGCATTAATACCCGCATCATCATGCAATATCAGCATATTGGCACTGTTGAGAAAATAACGTTGCTGATCATCATAGGCGCATATTAAATTTTGATTGATGAAGCGATAGGCGATTTTTTCACGCGCATGATACAGCGCAAGCGGCGCCACCTGCTGATAGTGCGAAAAATCATCAGGGATAAAATGCGAGGGCAGTTGAAAACAATTTTTACCAATATCCGAACCCTTATAAATCGGCACATAACCCGTTTGCATTTTGTGCGTGATGAATTTTTTGTTATTGCCCGTTACAATGCCCAAAGCCCAACGCGCTCGATTTTTCAGGGTGATATGCGGCTGCCGATAAAGATGCGCGATAAGCGCGGCAGTTTTAGGCGAGGCATAAAAATTGTAAATCAATGCTGGGTTGGCGCAAAAATCTTGTTGCTTGCGCTGATAATTTTTGCCATCAAAACGGCATGTGATGTTACTACGCTTGTTGGCGTTATTCGTCACAATAATTGCTTGGGCGCGGGTTTGCAATTTGGCAAATGGCTTTTGGTAATCAAGAAGATGCGTGATATGAGTATCAAGCAATTTTGCCCGCACCAATTGATAGGCTTTAATGTTGAAAAACGCTTCGGGCAATAGCAAGGCAAGCGCGCCATTTGCTGCCAGCGCATTCAGGCAAGCAAGCGCGAACATGGCAGATGAATCCAGTTTCTGTTTATCGGGCGCGGGTGTTTTACTCCCCCCTTTCTTTCCCCCCATTTTAAATCCCCATGGCGGGTTGGTGGCGATAATGTCATAACGCTGTGCCGAGTCAGAGTTTGCCAGAAAATCAGTCACCATAATTTTATCACTCACATAACCGCTATGGGCGTAAAGCCTTGCGCGCGCAATGCTGATAGCGGTTGGGTCAGTATCAAAACCATAAATATTATGTGGCGAAATACCTTGTTGTAAGGCGGCGATGATAAAATTACCAGTGCCACAACAGGGGTCACAAAATATTTTATTGCTAATATTGCGCTTTGTGGTAACCGTCAGCGAGAGCATCTCACGGACAATATCAGGCGGGGTATAAAAAATGCCTTTGCGGTTTTTATGTGATGCGCCCAACCCGCTTTCGTAAAACTTTGATAACGCATCGGCAGTATTTTTATCACCATCGCGCATGATGGCGGTGATGCGTGGTGCGATATGCTGATTGAGTGCATTATGCGCGGTGGTATCGGCATGTAATTTATTGGCGCGGTTATTCAACCTATCATGCCCGATATGGCGTTGCTTAAATTGCTGATAGCTATGCGCGCAAATATGGCGGTTGCCGTGATGCTCATTATTGAGGCGACTGATTGGCTGTAAATGCCCTGCTCTCACCCAATTTCTGATGGTTGAGTGCGAGATGTTGAGGTCGGCCGCAATATGGTCAAAACTGAGTGATGGTTGTAAACGCGCTTTCATGGTGTGAGTGTAATAGATTGTGTTGCGATACGCAACATTGCAATCTTATCCGTTTTCTTGTAACATCGCGCTTATATTTCGCATGGATAGGTGGCCGAGTGGCTGAAGGCGCACGCTTGGAAAGCGTGTAAAGGTTTATCCCTTTCGCGGGTTCGAATCCCGCCCTATCCGATTCTGTATCCGCTAGAATTGAGTAATCTAGCAACACGCACCGCCTTTCGTATTAAGCAGCAAGCGACACTGCACCTCCGCTAGTATTTGGCACAGCGGGGGGATTATCAAGGCGGCTTGCACTAGCGTTTTTATTGACGCGGTGGGGGGTATGGGGGGCGTCATCGCGAGGCTGGTGTCCTACGGACAAACCCGCCGAGAAGCCAAGTCGCAAAGCCCCCCATATATAATGTATCGCAACACACTCCTCTGCTAATATTGACGAATCTAACAACACGCTCCTCCTTTAGTATTAAACACAGCGGGGGGATTATCAAGGCTTGCACTAGCGTTTTTATTGACGCGGTGGGGGGGATGGGGGGCGTCATCGCGAGGCTGGTGTCCTACGGACAAACCTGCCGAAGCGTATGTCGCAAAGCCCCCCATATAAAAATGTATAGCAACACGCTAGATATTTATATTAACGAATCTAACAACACGCACCGCCATCGTGTTAAAAAACACCCCTCATCACAGATGATGAGGGGTGAGTGAATCGCGCCGTCTTTCTTATGTTAGCGGTTGTTAACCAAATAAGCGTTTCATCAATGCACATAATTTTAAGGCATCAACAAAAAAGCTACTAGATTACAATCTAGTAGCTGGGAATTGATAACCGCTCACACAATAAGAAGCGGCGCGACGCTTTTTAGCATCGAAACGCTTGGACATATAGCACCGCTTCCCAGCCAAAGCCGAGAGGGCGCATCCTTGACGCAGAAATATTGAGATAATGCGTCAAATCACGGTTGATGCAACCGTATTGTGTGAAAAGAGGTTATCAAGCCCCACGCTAGAAAATCATTCAGGCGATAGGGTTATTGTATAGGAGATGGGTTAGAAATGCAAGGGGTAATTAAGTTTTTTGCTTCTATAAAACAACTAATACTTGCTAAAATATCATTATATTTTTATACTAAACGGGGTGAGGTGAATAATTATAGTTTAAGATGCGAGTCGCATCTGCTTTTATAGAACTAGTATTTATCTGATTTTTCATCTCACTTTAATCATCAACAAAAGAGTTTATCGTGTCATATAATTTTACAGAATTTACAACTCTAAAGACAAAAGAAGAGCTAGTTAAACTTTTAGGCGTTGATAAAGTTTTATTTGAATTTGGATTGAATAAAAATTTATCTATTTCTAATACTTATTCTGCTGATATCATTATCGATATTAAAGATTCCGACGTGTTTGGTTTTAGTCAAGCCAAGATACCCAAAAAAAATGGCACAGGTTTTCGTGAAGTATGGGAAATTGATCATCCTGATTTATTACGAGTTTATAAAACTTTTACCCGAAGGTTTGATTTGTTTTTAAATTATAAGCTTAAGAATTTTCCTCATGAATCTGCAAATGGTTATTTAAAGAGACGAAACACCTACAGTAATGCAAAACCGCATTGTGGTAACAAGAATATACTCCATGTTGATTTAAAAGATTTTTTTCATTCTATTACATTGAAACGAATAGAGACAAAACTTATATCTCTTGAAATAAAGCCGAATGTTGCAAAAATAATAGCTGATTTGGTAACAATTAATGGTGTGTTACCGTTAGGTTTTCCTTCTAGCCCTTTAATATCTAATTTAATATGTTTTGATTTGGATAAAAAAATTAGCGAGCTTTGCAGTAAAGAGCAATTAGTATATACCCGATATGCTGACGATATATCAATATCGAGTAATATTTTACCCGATAAACAAAAATTACAGAATGACTTAAAGCAAATTATAGAATCTTGCGATTTTATTATTAATAATAATAAAACCCGGATTACTAAAATTGGACAGGCACATTTTGTTACAGGATTAAGTGTCTCTGATAAAAATGTTCCTCATGTGCCTAAAAAAATGAAAAGGCTATTACGGCAAGAATTGTTCTATTGTAAAAAATACAGCATAGAAGAACATTTGGAACATAAGAATGCTGATATTGATTATTGTGAAGATAGTGAAATCAATCGTATTGACGGCACTATAAATTATGTTGCTTATATTGAAAAGAAATATAATTTAATTGATGAATGGAGAAAAATATTAAAGGAAGAAAATAAAAGCATTAGCTATGCTCCCCAAAAGTGTCCTAATACTAAATATTCTCTAAATATTATGGTAGTAGATGAATCCGAATTTCATTTGCCAACAGATGAAAATGTAAAATTTCTTGCGATATGTGTAACACTATTTTCTTCATTAGAAGCAGAAAAAATTTGTACAGTAACAAAAGATATATTTCGAACAGAAATAACTTCTCCATTTTCGTCCAGCAAAAAAGAAGTATTAAAAAAGGAAGGCTTACATTTTAGTTCTTCAAGCGAAGATTTAAAAAAAGCTTATATTTCTCAACTGGCACAGTTTTCTTTTAGAGGTTATCTAGGCTTTATTCAATTAAAAAATAACAATAAACAAGAATACCAAACAAAGTATATAGAAATTTTAAGTAAGCTTCTGCCTGATAGGTTTAAAATCTGTGATAATACATTCTTACGGATGTATATAGAACAAAACAATAAGTTAGAAGAACCTGAATTAAAAGATTCTATACAGAAAATATATAATAATCTAACTGAAAAAAATGACAGGCGTCCACTGGAAACCCCTAATATTTGCTTTATAGATAAAAAAAATAGCCTTGTACCACTTCCAGATTATTTGTTGGGTGTTTTTGGGCAATATATCAAAGGAAATGAACCAACTGAGAGAAAGGAAATGTTCTTTGAACAACTTAGAGATAGGTATAGGTTGATTGCAGATTTTGGAAGTAATAAAAAATATTCATATAAAAGACCTTTTAATAAAGATTTCTGGCTACAAAATTACACTAACTAAAAGTGCTAAATTACGTAGCTTGCTGATATGTTAACATTTTGGTGCTGTAATAACGTTCATGTATAATACCTGTGCGTTTCTTGGTTGTCTAACACAAAAGCGATGCGTGTTGTTAGATTCGTCAGCATTGGCATCGCGCGTGTCTTATCACATTATATTATGGGGGGCTTTGCGACATACGCTTCGCTGATTCTGGCGGTGCGCCAATCAGCTCGCGATGACGCCCCCCATACCCCCCACCGCTGTGCCAAATACTAGCGGAGGAGTGAGTTTCGCTGTGCTTAATACGAAAAGAGGAGTGGTTTTCGATTACTCAATAAGAGTCAGAATAGGCAACCCAGTATATCTAAAGCCGTTAATGCTCAAACCGCATTAACGACAAGATATGCTTCGCTTGCCCCTTAATAATCCCCCCGCCATACTCAATATTAGCGATGGTGTAAATTGCTGTTACTCAATACTCATAAAAGCGCGTGCCCGTGATAATGCGCTTGCCACAAATATTAAAGCTGATTCCAGTGAGCAAATCCACATGGTGGGCAAAGGTGAAAAGCGGTGAATATCCGCAACCTGTAAAGCTATCGATGCGCGTTACAGCATGGAAAACAGCCGATATTTACGCCCTGATAGAAAGTATCGATACGGGGGCAATCGCAATAGCAAACAGCAATCAATCAGCAACTCCCATCTATCCGAAAGGAACGCATCAATCCAAACACGAAAGCAAAAGAGTAAAACACCATTGTTACGCCCTTTTGCGTGTTTGTATATCGCTATTACGAACCGCTTTTTTTATAGGAATGCTATAATAGTGCAATGATGCGTAGATTACGATAGAAAGCTTGCGTGATGAGAGATGATAACATAATTTTTAATTTCCCCTTGTAAAATTAAAAGTTGCACCTATATAATTTAATGATAGCAATACTATCATTTTAACACTATTTTTAATATGAGGCGATTATGGCAGAATATAAAGCAATATGCGTGTTAAATTGGGATGATACCAATTTAGCAGATGAAACAATATTTACACATGTTTTTAATACAGAAGAAGTAAATAACGATAAAGCTTCCAATGGGGATATATTTACCTTTATATGGAATATTTATAAATTAAAGCAAGGCTATGATGCCATTAAACGATTGAATGAAAGCGGTGCTGATAGAATTGATATACGTATCGAACGTGTCAATGAATCACCTGCTTTGGCGCAACAAAGGAAACTAATAAATCAACAGCGATTATTGGGAAAACCCTCTTAATTTTTGATTAATTTTCTAGCGATTGCTCGATGATGTTGATTTCTGCGGGGGTGAGGTTGTAAAGCTGATAGACAAGGTGGTTGATTTCAGCCTCGTGGATTTCAATATCGGCAGTTGGGTTTTGTTGCTTATGGGTGATAATCTCATCAGTGAGTGTTTCTAATTGCGTCACGATAGCTTGGTTGGCATTGCTGATGGGCGGAATTGGGATATTTTCAAAATAGGTTTTGCGTAATTCACGCGTGCCACCCTGTAATTCAGGGCAATGTTTCTTTATCCAATGTTGGGCAACAGATGAATTAAAATAGGCGGTAAGATATTTAAGATGATTGCCTATTAGAATAAAACTTTTATCATTTGTATAATAATTTTTATCATCATAAATGAAGGGCAAATATTTTGTCATATTCGGATAAATAATTTTTTCTTTCTCAAAATCTTGGTGGTAAGCAATGGCATCTTGGGTTTCAAACCATTGATGCGTTGTTTTTTTACGACAGCCTTTTTCGCCTGTTTGGTTAATGCGTGGTTGAAATGATTCCAAATGATTTTTGATGGCAGGATAATCATCAATATTTAGCTTTAATGCTGGCAATGTTGCAATCAACCATTTTCCTTGCCAATCTTCGTGCCAGCGTTTTATATCGCGCCCGCGTAAAAGTGGCTTTAAGATTTCAGCCGATTTAGTATCTTGTTCAACCAATTTTTGTTTGGCGGCATTATCAATGATAAAGGCATTATTAAATCCTGTTTTAATGCCATAATTGATGATAATATCCCATAAATATAATTTTTTGCCAATGCTTTCAATTTTTTGCTGTAACTTTAATTCAGCCGCAGGCAACACAACCCATGCTGATGCGGTTAGGTTTTCCATTGTTACCGCTTGTTTGGCAACCAGTTGATGCAAAGCAATATCTTTATGCTGTACGGTAACGGCTTGCATCATGGTTTGATTTTTAGCATTTTGCATCACCAGAATATTGGTATCCACTGTTGCGGTTTCAAAAATATTCGCGCCTAAATCAATTAGCAATTTAGGGTTATATTGTTCAATGAATAATTGCCTCGATTTTTTACCATAATCAGTGCGTAGCCATTTGTTAGAAGTGATATAGCATAGATGGGCGTTGGGTTTTGAAATTTGCATCGCCTTTTCATAAAATAGCTGATAAATATCGCCCGTTTTGGCAAAGGATTGATAGTTTAAATCCTGATATAATTCCCCCAATATGCCACCATGTTTTTGCAGTTGAATATAAGGTGGGTTGGCAATCACTATATCAAAGCCCGATTGCCCATCATGGAATATTTCAGCAAAATCATGATAAAAATCAAAAAGAGAATCTTCTGAATGATTGGTGAGCGCATTAATTTTTTGTTGCAACAGATTTTTTCTTTTTTGACTGGTGGCAGTGAAAAAGTCATTTTTTAATTTTCTCACTTCGGTAACATTAGCAGAATCGAATAAATCTTCTTGACGCTTTTCCCCCAACAAAGCATTGCCTTGCATAATTTTATAATCAAGATTGGGCAAGGGGTAGATTTCGTCAGGCTTGTTTTCATCTACCACCAATGAAAGCCATAGCCGCAATTTGGCAATATCCACTGCCGAAACAGCAATATCAACGCCATAGAGAGATTCCTGAATCGCATGATATTTGAAATCATAGGCGGTGCGTATGTAAGGTTGAGGCAAACCACAGCGGTTTAGCAATAGCCGTAAACGAACAATTTCATTCATCATGCCAACGGGGAATGCGCCAGAACCGATGGCGGGGTCGCACACCTTGATATGTTTTAGCGCATCATCAATGGCGGTGGCATGGGTGCGAATGGGTGCGGTGATGATATGTTTGTAAAGTTTTAGAAAATTTTCATCCTGTTGCTTTTTATCGTCATTGCTCTTATCGTCTTTGCTCTTATCTGGTGCGGTTGCCTGCTTATCAGAAATCATATGACTTTCAAAGACGAATCTTGCTAAATCATCGCGGGGGATGATGGCATTTTCGGGCGCGTGAGACGCGCGCATTGTGGATTCCGTGTCTTTTACACTGCCCTATCGGGACAGTGGCACGGAAAGACGAAGAGAGGAGGCAATAACACCAGATATCTTAATTTTCTGCAATGATATCAAACCCACCGAAAATTAATCTTTTACCATCAAAAGGCATGGGGTTAACATCTTCTTGCATTCTTGGGTCTTCCATCATTTTTACCATTCCTGCATCGCGGGTCGCCTTATCAGGCCAAACAATCCATGAAAAAACAACCGTTTCATCATCTTGTTTCTTCACCGCCATCGGAAACGAGGTTACCTCGCCATCAGGCACATCATCACCCCAACATTCAACAGTTTTTAACGCGCCATATTCCTTAAAAATAGCGGCACAAATTTTGGCATGTTCCAAATATTTTTCTTTATTCGCGGTAGGCACAGCCGCAACCAAACCATCTAAATAAGCCATTGGACAATCTTTCTTATAATGGGCTGAACAAACAGCGTTGGGGTGAGGTTATGTTGCCACTGGTTCAAA
>JAHZMA010000114.1 GCA_022599575.1 Alphaproteobacteria bacterium
GTGGTTCGGTCTATGCGCGGTTTAGCGAAGGCAATGTGTTCGCCAATATGTTTTTTAGGCTGGCTTTTGCGCTTCCCTTTTACACATTCATTGTGTGGCGTGCCAAGCAATATAAACGGCAATATTGGCGTGACGATAACAGGACTAACATTCTTTTGCTATTGGCGGCAGGGGTGTTTTTTGCGCTAGATACGTTATGTTTCTTCACTGCCATTCAATATACCACGATTGGTTTTACCTTACTGATTGCATCTTGCGTGCCTTTGGTGGTGGTGCCACTTTCGGTGCTTGTTTATAAAGAAATGCCACCGCGGTTATTTTGGATAGGGTTGGTGCTGGCAATGTTTGGCATGTATCTTGCCATCGGCACGGGGCTAGGCGGTGGTAGTGGCCATCCACAAGAATGGAAAGGATTTATCTATGCCTTTTTTGCCTTGCTGGCATTCGGATTTTATGTGTTTATTTTAAGTTTTTGCCAAACATCTTTAGGGGTGTGGCAGAAAATGATTTATATGTGTTTGCCATCATTGCTCACCATCGCGATTGCCGCATGGTTTGGTGGTTATAGCCTGTTATTGCCGAGCGCGATTTCATGGGTTGCGATTTTGGGCTTTAGCATCAATTCGCAAATGATTGGGCAGAGCCTATTGGTTTATGCAGTACATCGCCTGCCAGTGAATATTTCTGGCATTTTCACATTGGGCTTTCCATTTGTTGGTATGGTCTATGGCTGGGTGTTTTTCAAAGAAACCATCACATGGTTGGGCTTTGGTGGTATGGTGATTTGCTTAATCGGTATCTATTTGGCAAAACGCGCCTATGATTTGCTAGAAAAAGCGCATGGGCATGAACCGCAAGAAGAAATAACGCCACCAACATGATGAAAATGAAGCTGAAACAGAATCAGTAAAAGGGTTTCAGAGAATCGGTAAAGAATCACCCAGAGAATCATTAAGGCAAAAAATGCTGAAAAACATCACAAATTGTTAAAATAATTTAAAATAATCGTCATAAAATTTAATTTTTTAATGATTTATCGCCATTTCATTGGTAAGAAACCGATAAAATAGGATAAAACTTGACTCACCATAAGGGACTCAGGCTATAATAGCTTATCAGACCCAGATGTCTGGTGAGGAAAACAGCAATCCCTATTTCTGATGGTGATTAATCAAATATCGGAAAAAGGGATTGCTTTGTTCTTAAAGCCAGTTTTAAAAATATTCTTGAAATTGACCTTAAAAAAATAGTACCCCGAAAAACACATCATTCGTAAACAATAAAGCTATCATCGGTATGATGCGTTTTATTGTGGGTTTATCAACAGAAACATGCTACAATATTCTATGGTGCTGCCATGTCAGTATTTTCGGGCCAGTATTTTCGGGTCAGTATTTTTATTAGAGATAGGCTATGTTTGAGAGTAATATTCTATTTATATGTACAGGTAATATTTGTCGTTCGCCTATGGCGGAGGCGATTGCCAAACATATCGTGATACAAAAAAGCGCGCGCAACAAAATAAATGTGTCGTCTTGTGGGGTAACGGCAAGCCATACAGGCGAGGCTGCGGATAGAAGAACATTGCATCAGCTCAAAGAGAATGGCATCATGGTAGAGCCTAGCCCAGCGCGTCATGTTAATAGAAAAACTGATTTTTTGGTGTTTAACACCATTGTGGCAATGGATAAAAGCCATATATATGCTTTGCAACGGTTATGTGGCGACCAGATTCGTGAAGGGCAACTTCACCTATTTACCGATATTATACCAGATATGAAAGGGCAAGAAATTGCCGACCCCTTTTATGGTACCATGAATGATTTTAGAAATCTGTATGATTTGCTTTATCGCGGTTGTGACTTATGGGTTGATTGGCTGATAATAAAACATAAGGAAAGCAAGGCAGCGCAAAACAAAAAACGCGAGGTATAGTAAGTGGCTGCCAAAAAGCAAATGCTTGACCGTCATTATAAAATGATTGAAAAACAAATGCATGCAACTCTGATGACAGCAGAGCCCATGAAGGGTGGCTGGATGAATGATACCAGACGCATTGTGTTGCGAAACGGTAAAATCTATGTGGCTAAAATTAGCAGCCCTAAAGCCATCACCTCTGAAGCGATGATGCTCGATAAATTGCGCCCCCTTATTAATACGCCAAAAGTCTATATCGCTGAAAATGACCTGCTATTAATGGAATATATTGAACATAATCATCAGCCACGTATTTTACATGCACAACCTGGATTGGTGCTGATGGATAAGCTAAAGCCCGATACGTTGCTTTCACCACAGGCTGAAATAGATGCAGGTAAGAAAATTGCCTATTTGCATTTTTATGCGAAAGGTAAATATTTTGGGTTTGATAAAAATGTTATTTCTTGCGGGGTTTTGATTGATAACACCCCATCAACAAATTGGACGCAGTTTTTTGCTGAACGGCGCTTAATGCCGATGGCACAAGCGACTGTGGCATCAAAAAATTTAGATAAAAGTATCATGAAGCCTTTAGAAAAAATTTGTGCAAAGATTCATAACTATATTAAGTCACCAAAATTTCCGTCGCTACTTCATGGTGATTTATGGCGTGGCAATATGCTGTATGATGATAATGAGTTGCTAGGGGTGATTGACCCAGCAATTTATTACGGGCATCATGAAGTTGATTTGGCAATGATTCTGATGTTTAATCCCGTCAGTGATGATTTTTTTAAATCTTATAGCGATGTGATGCCGATTGATGAAGATTTCTTTACCACGCCGATTCTTGTCTATCAGCTTTACGGTTATTTGCTCCATTGCCGTCTTTATGGTTCTCATTATCAGCCCCATGTGAAACGTTGGATGGCACGTATTTTGGACAATAAAAACTAACAAGCAGCGCGGATTGTGTTGATAATTTTATCTTGCGTTGCCTCATCTAAATAAGGATGCATCGGGATTGCAAAAATACGGTCGCATAGATTTTCAGTGACGGGTAAACCACTTGCAATCACTGGATATTGGGCAAACACGCCTTGTGTGGAAAGCGGGGTAGGGTAGTAAATCACGGTCGGCACATCATGGCTGGCACAATGTTTTTGGATATTATCGCGCATGGCACTATCTTCGGTTAGCAAGCAATATTGCGCCCAAATATGTTGGATATTATCAGGCACGATCTGTATTGTTAATTTATCTTGTAAGCCATGATGATAACGCATCGCCACTTTTTGGCGCATGGTGCATTCTTCGTCAAAGATACTCATTTTTTCTAATAATATAGCGGCCTGAATGGAATCTAACCTACCAGTCATGCCAATTTTTTCGTAGAAATAGCGTCCTTTTTGCCCATGCACGCGTAAAGACATGATTGCTTGATACATGGCTTCATCATGGCAAAATACAGCACCACCATCGCCATAACAGCCAAGCGGTTTTGCGGGGAAGAAGCTGGTGGCAGCAGCATTGCCCCATGCCCCCATCGGGGTATTATCTAATGTTGCGCCAAAACTTTGCGCGCAATCGGATAGCACAAAAATATCATGCTGTTGGGCAATTTTTTGAATGGCGTGGTAATCAGCGGGCATGCCGAACAAATCAACAGGAATCACTGCTTTGGGATTTAAGCCTTGCGCTTTGGCCTCAATGATGGCACGGGCGAAATCATCAGGGTTGAGATTATAGCTATTGGGTAACACATCTACAAAGAAAGGCGTTGCCCCTAAAAAGGCGGGGGCTTCGGCAGTGGCAACAAAGGTGAAAGCTGGCACGAACACCGCATCACCAGGGCCTGCATCAATTGCCATTAACACCAGAAGTAATGCATCAGTGCCACTGGAACAGCTAATAACATAGGGCGCACCCGTAAAATCTGATAATTTTTGTTCGAATGCAACAACTTCTTCGCCCAGAATATATTGTCCGCTATCAAGCACTTTGCCAATAGCTTTATCAATATTACTGCGTAATTTTTGTTGTTGCGTTGCCAAATCAATAAAGGGAATCATAATCTATACCATAAAATTATTACGCGTAAATATAGCGATTCTGCGGATGAAATAATAGGCAAAAAGAAAACATGCCATCACTTTATGTTACGATTTGTTAGCGCATTATGATGTTAATGTTGATGCGTGCTATTGATGTGGCTTGATGGCAGCAAAAATCGTTTCGGCACTGATGGAGCCTACTTTCTTTCCATCTTCCATCACATCAGCCACTGCTTTAATATCGCCATTCATTAATTTTAACACATCTTCTAATGTATCACATGGGGCAAC
Organism: Alphaproteobacteria bacterium; assembly: GCA_022599575.1. Classification (GTDB taxonomy): domain Bacteria; phylum Pseudomonadota; class Alphaproteobacteria; order JABAAW01; family JAHZMA01; genus JAHZMA01. Next base: position 4,266 of record JAHZMA010000114.1, read on the forward strand.
AGCAATTTTGCTTTTTGTTGTTTTGGCTTTTTCCATTACCCAGCCAACACGCAACACTCTGGCACGGTTGACATCTTTGACAAATTTATCCACATATTCATCGGCAGGCGACATGATAATATCTTTTGGATCGCCACTTTGCACCACGCGACCATCTTTTAATATGGTCATCTGGTCGGCGAGGCGAAGTGATTCGTCTAAATCATGGGTAATGAAAATGATAGTCTTTTTCAGTTCTTTTTGTAAATCAAGCAACAGAGTTTGCATATCGCAACGAATCAACGGATCAAGCGCTGAAAAGGCTTCATCCATCAGTAAAATCGGGCTATCGGTGGTTAGGGCACGGGCAAGCCCCACCCTTTGCTGCATACCGCCCGAAAGCTGATGCGGAAAATGAGACTCAAAGCCAGTAAGTCCAACGCGGTCAATCCATCTTTGCGCGCGCTTTACCGCTTCACCACGGGTGATATTTGATACTTTTAAGCCGTAGCAAACATTATCTAAAATCGTTTGATGCGGCATTAGCCCGAAACGTTGAAACACCATGCTAATTTGGGTTTGCCGAAAACAGCGCAATGTGCGTTCATCATAGGCGAGAATATCCTGCCCATTGATTTCAATCGTGCCAGCGGTCGGGTCTATCAGGCGGTTAAGATGGCGAATAATGGTGGATTTACCCGAACCAGAAAGTCCCATCACCACATGAATCTCGCCTTGCTTAACATTCAAATCAACATTTTCTACGCCCAACACATGCTCATGTTGCTCAAGCAAATCCTGTTTAGCGACACCTTGTTTTACTTTTTGCATCGCTTTTTCAGGATTATCGCCAAAAATTTTATAAATGCCTTTTGCCTTAATGTAATATTCCACCTTTCTTGGTTTAGAAATTTCATCAACAATTGGCTGCATTTTCATGCGGTGGCGGGTAGCATTGCTATCGCGTAAATTATGTTTGAAATTACTGGTTTTGCTCTTGATATTATCAGTAATTTCGGTGATTTGATTTAATAATGCCATTGCAAAGTTCTCCTTTTTAACCCGCGCTTTTCAGGCGCGCTTCGCCCACTGCTGAGCGGCTAACACGGTCAATAATAATGGCTAAAACCACAATGGCAAAACCGTTGAAAACACCTTTGGTGAGATATTGATTGGTAACAGCATTCAACACTTCGGTGCCAATACCGCGCACACCAACCATTGATGCAATCACCACCAATGCCAATGCCATCATAATGGTTTGGTTAACCCCTGCCATAATATTCGGCATGGCAAGTGGAATCTGGACATCAAACAATTTACGATGCGATGATGTGCCGAATGAATCGGCCGCCTCAATTACCTCTTTATCAACCAGCCTGATGCCTAAATCAGTCAGGCGAACAACGGGAGGAATCGCATAAAAAATAACCGCAATTGCGCCCGGCACTTTACCAACACCAAACAGCATCACCACTGGAATCAGATAGACGAAGCTGGGCATGGTTTGCAAAACATCTAATATTGGGATAATAGCCCTTTGCACCCGATCATTGCGCGACATCCAAATGCCAGTTGGGATGCCGATAGTAACGCAAATGATTGTGCAGACAAACATGAAAGAGAGCGTTTGCATCGCGCCATTCCACATATTAAAAAAGCCGATAAAGGCAAGCGCAAGCGCTACCCATGCTGTAAATTTAAGGTTACGGTGCGTTAATAGATACACTAAAGCAAGAATAATGGCGGTCACAACCCACCATGGCGTATAAAGCATTAATTGTTCAGTGAAAACCAAAAAAGTGCGAAATGGAACAGAGATTGCCTCAATCAATTCACCATTGGCACTAATAAAATCTTTGAATTTATTATCGACCGTTTTTTCAATCACCGCCATGCGTGGAATTGCAGGACAGGCTTTATGAAAAACATCGATCGATGGAAAATTTTCTAATTGCTTGCCAAGTGAGAAAATCTTTTTTTGGTCAGGGTCAGCACATATTTGCTCTAACCCCAAAAAATCTACTGTTGATTTAAGAAACGACATATCGTTTGCTCCCACTAACCTCGTTATTTTTAAATTTTGCAATTATAACCATAAAAGAGTGTGAATTTCAACAAATTTTTGACAATAAGGGCTGATAAAATAGTTTATCAGCCCTTATATATTATTCACACGATATATTTTATCTTAATTGATAAAACAATATTATAATGCTTTTTGTATTTTTTTAGCAACTTTACTGGGCACCCATTTACGCCAAATTTTTGGGTAGGTTGCCATGAAGTAACCCGCTGCTTCGTTACCAGTAGCTCTATTATCTTCTTTCCATGCCAAAACCTCATTGACAGTTTCGTTAGGAATCCTTGCTTTTTTAATAAATTTTACGATATCAGGATTATCTTTGGCATAATCAGAAATCATGACTTTTAATATCCGTGCCACAGGATATGGACCAGGATAGGGATTAGCGCAATCTTCAGTCTGATTACAGGCATGACCCTCTTCATCATATTTACCCAAATCAATTCGCTTCATCGGATATTTGCCCAATATTGCTGTTGGGCTCCAATAATAACCAACCCAAGGCTCTTTACGGGCATAGGCTTTGGCAATAGATGCTTTCAAGCCTTCAGGTGAACCTGGGTCAAAAATGTTAAATTTTTCATCCAAATTGTGAGCACGTGCAATATTACCGCTAATGATACGGCATGCCCAACCAGGAGGACAAGTATAGAAGCGACCTTTGCCAGGGTCTTCAGGGTCTTGAAACACCTGCGCGTTATCATAAAGATCTTTAGCTGTGTTAATATTCGGGTGCGTTTTAGCCATATAGGCAGGAATCCAGAATGCTTCAACCCCACCGTCACTATACATATCGCCAAGATCAATAAAATGGCCACTCGCCAAACCGCCCTCAACTTGCTCTTTAAGTGAGTTTATCCAAATTTCAGGACTAATATGCGGCGTGCCTTTCTCAACCATTGATGTGATTGATGGTATGGTTGCTGCTGCGACAAGATTAACATCGCAACCATAGCCAGCTTCTATAATAAATTTAAGCACCTCTGCAGATACTTGTGCCGATTCCCAGTTTAATTCAGCAATATCGGTTGTGCCTTTGCATTTGGCAAATGCCGGGCCTGCAAAAAGTAAAC
>JAHZMA010000115.1 GCA_022599575.1 Alphaproteobacteria bacterium
GCAATAATTAAAGTTCGTTCAAACTGTCCGCTATTTTGGGCATTGATGCGAAAATAGGTGGAAAGTTCCATTGGGCAGGTAACGCCTTCTGGGATATAAACGAACGAGCCATCGGTGAAAACAGCACTATTCAAACAAGCAAAGTAATTATCGCCATAAGGCACGACCGAACCTAGATATTTTTGTACCAAATCGGGATGTTCTTGCACCGCTTCTGATATAGAACAGAAAATAATGCCATATTCTTTCAATTTTTCGCGATAGGTGGTTACAACCGATACCGAATCAAATACGGCATCAACTGCCACGCCTGCTAAAAATTCTTGCTCATGCAATGGAATGCCTAATTTTTTGTAAGTTTCCAGTAATTGTGGGTCAACTTCATCTAGCGATTTTGGGCCATCGGTGGTTTTGGGCGCGGCATAATAATAAATGCCCTGATAATCAATCGGTGCGATATTCAGCTTTGCCCAATCGGGCACTTTCATGGTTAAAAAACGCTGATAGGCTTTTAGGCGATAATCTAGCAACCATTGGGGTTCGTGTTTGCGCGCTGAAATCATACGCACAATATCTTCATTCAAGCCCAATGGAAAATCTTCGCATTCAATATCGGTGCTAAAGCCGTATTTATAGCTTTCGCCGATTTTTTCCACTTGTTCAATGGTTTCACTATCAGCCAAACTGCTCATGATGAATGTTCCCTTATATAAAAATTTTGTTGCTTCGCTTGCAATTCAAGCAAAGACGTGTCGCTTAACAGATTTTCAATCTTATGGTTAATATCGCCCCAAATATCGGCAATTGGACAGAGTTTTTCGATGTTACATGAATCCTCTTCATTGGTGCAGCTGGTAAGATAGATAGGCCCATCAATCGCCCGTAAGATATCAGCAAGCGAGATATTTTGTGATTCGCGTGCTAATAAATAGCCACCTTGCGCGCCACGTTTAGAGATGAGCAAGCCATCATGATGTAATAATTTCAAAATTTTGGCAATGGTAGGGGCGGGCAGTAATGTTTTATGCGCTAAATCATTGACATTGAGCACTTCACCTTGCGGGGCATTGCCAAATTGCCAGAGTAACACAATGGCGTAATCGGCTAATTTACTGATTTTAAGCATGAGAGTTTCCATATAATACTAAACTAGTACTGTATACTATAAGGTGAGGCGCAATGCAAGGGGAAATCTAAAAATCCTTCTGCATATCGCTATGATATGATTTAACGCGATAATGTGGCTTTCACTGCCCATTGCCAATTTTTGTATTTTGCTTCATCTAGCGTGTTCGGCGAAAAGCATGTATCCGCCACCCATTGTTTGGCAAACTCTATTTGTGGCGGATAGATGCCAATATTCATGCCCGCAAGCCATGCCGCGCCAAGTGCCGTTGTTTCCAGAACTTTCGGACGTTCCACTGTAACCCCGCAAATATCAGCCAGAAACTGCATGGTATAGTTAGATGCGCTCATACCACCATCAACCCGCAATGCACTGGTTTTGGCATCTTGCCAATCGGCGCACATGGCATCAAGCAAATCGCGCGTTTGAAAACCCACCGATTGCAAAGCCGCCCGCGCAAATTCGTTCGGCCCCGAATTACGCGTTAATCCAAAAATCGCACCCCTACAATCAGGGCGCCAATAGGGCGCACCAAGCCCCGTAAATGCTGGCACGATAATAACATCTTGCGTATCATCAGCTTGTGTTGCCATCATTTGGGTAACGCTTGCATTATCAATAATCTTCAGCCCATCGCGCAACCATTGCACCACCGCACCCGCGATAAAGATAGAACCTTCAAGCGCATAGGTGGGCTTGCCATCAAACTGATAGGCAATGGTGGTGAGCAGCTGATTGTGCGAACGCACAGGTTTTTCACCAGTATTCAGTAACGCAAAACAGCCCGTGCCATAGGTGGATTTCATCATGCCTTCGGTAAAACATGCCTGCCCAATGGTGGCGGCTTGCTGGTCGCCTGCAACGCCAAGAATAGGCTTGTTATTGAGCGCGCTTGCCATGCCAAAATCAGCAGCGCAATCTTTTACTTCGGGTAACATATTCATCGGGATATTCAACAATCTGCATAAATCTTCCGACCATTGCCCCTGATGAATATCATACAGCATGGTGCGGGCGGCATTGGTGGCATCGGTGGCATGAATCTTTCCTTCGGTCAACCGCCAGATAAGAAAACTATCAATCGTGCCAAAAGCCAGTTTACCCGCTTCGGCTTTGGCGCGCGCGCCCGCCACATTATCTAATAACCATGCTAATTTTGTTGCCGAAAAATAAGGGTCTAGCAATAAGCCAGTGGTTTGGGTTACCAGTTCTAAATGTCCGTTTTTGCGTAATTTTTCACAAAAATCAGCGGTGCGCCTATCTTGCCATACAATCGCGTTATAGATGGGATTACCACTTTGTTTATCCCATACCACCACAGTTTCGCGCTGATTGGTAATGCCGATAGCGGTAATATTATAGCTGGTATCAACTTGTTTACATACTTTCATCACGCTTTGCCAAATTTCTTCAGCATCATGTTCTACCCAACCCGAATGCGGGTAAATTTGCTTAAATTCTTGCTGGGCAATTTCTACTGGCTTCATATCACTATCAAAAATAATGGCACGGCTAGATGTTGTGCCTTGATCAATGGCTAATATATGTGTCATGTTTTCGCTCCTAAATATGTATCAATTTCTTTTATGTGTGCATCATTTAGCAGTAAGCCTAATTTTGTTCTGCGCCAAATAATATCTTCGGTGGTTTGGGCAAATTCATGTGTGATAAGATGGTCAATCTCGGCAGCATAAAGCCCCGCGCCAAAATGTTTCCCCCAACTATTTGATGAGGCATCTGGCGCACTATCTGATGATGGGTCTGTTTTGAAAATATCCCAAACCTCTAACCCGTAGCAATTAAAGAGTCGCATCACTTGCTTATCGCTAAAATTCGGATAATCTTTTTTCAGTTTGCTGATGAGATTATCGCGCTGATGATAGGCAAAATCGCCACCTGAAAGTGGCGCATTGTGAGTCCATGATGGTTGCATCTTTATGAAAGGGCTTAATTTTGCCAGTGCATCTTCTGCCATTTTACGATGGGTGGTTAGCTTGCCGCCATAAATATGTAATAATATTGCATTGTTATTATCACTCTCATCGCCCTTATCTAGGCTTAAAACATAGTCGCGGGTGGCGGCAGTGGCTGATATATTGCCATCTTCATAGAGTGGTCTTATACCCGCAAAATGCCAAACCACATTTTTTTTGCTGATGGGTTTTGAAAAATATTGATTGGCAAAATCGCATAAATAATCAATTTCTTGCGCGCTACATTCGGGCGTAATATTAGCATCATCATGCGCTATATCGGTTGTGCCAATCAATGTGAAATCTTGTTCATAAGGAATGGCGAAAATAATTCTGCTATCAACCCCTTGAAAAAAATAGGCTTTATCATGGTTGTAAAGTTTTGGCACAACAATGTGTGAGCCTTTCACAAGGCGGATATGGTTTTGTGTGCGAACAGATATAATATTATTAGCCACATTTTCAACCCATGGGCCTGTGGCATTAATCAAGATTTTAGCTGTAAATACGCCGTTTTCGGTGATGATTTGCCAGTTTTTATTCCCGTTTCCATCATTGCGCTTCACCGATAACACTTTATTACGGGTGCTGATATACGCACCCTTTGTTACCGCATCACGCGCTAATAATGCCACTAATTTTGCATCTTGCACCCATATATCGGAATATTCATAGGCGGTGGTGAATTTTTGATGCAATATATTACCCTCCGCATTGCCTTTTAAGTTTAGCTTCTGAGTTTTTGGTAAAATTTTGCGTCCACCAATATTATCATACAGAAACAGTCCAAATCGTATCGCCCATTTTAACCGTCTGCCACGCAACCATGGCATTAGGCTTGCCAGTAATTTTGAAGCGGGCGTATCCACCGCAAACCGCATATCTTTATCAAAAGGTAAAATAAAGCGCAATGGCCACGCAATATGGGGCATGTTGCGATATAATATCTCACGTTCCATCAAAGAATGGCGCACCAATCGGAATTCAAAATATTCTAAATAGCGCAAACCACCATGAAATAATTTGGTTGATTTTGCCGATGTAGCACCACCAATATCATCTTTTTCAGCCAAGCCAACCGATAACCCACGCCCAGCGGCATCACGCGCAATCGCCACCCCATTCACGCCACCACCAATGATAAAAATATCAAAATTTATCATTTGTTAACGCCATAGATAATCCGCTTTCGGAATCGTAACGCCATCAAAAATAATATCTTGCGCCGAATAATTAACCATAAATTGTTTATCTTTGACTGTTCTGATACGCAAGCCATCAGGTAATGGTTTGGTGGTGATATTTGATTCATCACAAAGAGCGGTAAAAATCCGCTGATAAGCCGTTTGATTCAGCCATGCCCCGATATAAATGTGATTGCCATCACGCGATGCTATCATTTCAGTATTATCGGTAAATTCAAAACCCTTATCGCCTTGCAATTCTTCAAACCAGCGGATAATCGCGCCACCCTTTGCAAGTTTTATTGTTATGCCATCACGTAAACTTGCCACACGCAATGTTTGGCAATCGGCAAAATCAGGTGCGGTTGGTGAGATTTGCATATAATTTGTTTTGGCGGCTGTTTTAGAAGCGGTACGTGGCCCTGCCACCACAATGCCAGAGAATTTCTTAATGGCTTGCTTTAGATTATCGTTCCATGCCATCAGGGCAGGGATAAACACCAATTTTCTATCACCAAAATCAGTAACATTTGATGGCAAAATATCAACATTTAGACCTAATTGACGCAATGCGCGGTAATGTTCAAAAATCAAGCGAAAATAATCAAAACTCTTGCCTTGCGGTTGAATTTGCCATGCCCATTGGCTTTGATAGTCAAAAATAATTGCCACATCAGCTGTTATTTGTTCAATATCAGGCAGATTTTCAAGCGCGTCCGCCACTTGCTTGGCTTCAATCTGCCCCCTTGCATTATCGCCATTAACGCGCAACAGCCCTGTGTGCATTTGTTCTTGGGCAAAGGGTGCCTGCCGCCAACGGAAATAGCTCACCATTTCGGCACCATGCGCGAATGCTTCCATTGTCCATAATGCCACCATACCATCAAGCGGAATCGGATTATAAGGCGCCCAATTCACGGGTCCAGGTTGTTGTTCCATCACCCACATTCTTCCATGCCCTATGCTGCGATATAAATCATGATGAAAAGCTTGAAAATCTGGGTCGCCTTGCCGATAGAAATTATTTTTATGGGCTTCAGTTTCATCATCTAGCATTTGTTCTAAAAAGCCTAGCGGATAACTATCCCAACTGGCAATATCCAAATCATCACCAACGGCAAAATGGTCAAAAGCGGTGTAGCGTCCCATATAATTATGGGTGAGGGGCTTATCGGTATAAGGGCGGATAGCATTCACCTGCGCCTGATTAAATCTTACCACCTGTTTTGATAAGAATAATCTAAAATCAAGCCAATGGGCAGGGTTGGCTTCGGTAACGGTTTGATTGGGCAAATCAATGCTGTCTATGGTTTCATATTCCATCGACCAAAATACATTGCCCCATGCTTTATTAAGCGCATCAGCCGATTGATATTTTTGCGATAGAAATATCCTAAATTCCTGTTTGACAGCATCGGAATAAGAAAGTGTGGTATCGTGGCAACCATATTCATTATCAATTTGCCATGCTTGCACATGCGGGTTTTTGCCATAGCGTTTTGCCATATCTTGCGCCATACGGGCGGCTTCTGCCCGATACCCTGAATGCGAAAAACAATAATGGCGGCGCGACCCAAATTTTCGCATCTTCCCTTGTGCGTCAACTGCCAACATATCAGGATATTTTTCAAGCACCCATTTTGGTGGGGTTGCGCTTGGTGTGCCCATGATAATTTTTAAGCCCGCTTTGCCTAAAATATCAACCGCTTTATCTAGCCAGTCCCATGTGAAACAGCCTTCTTGCGCTTCTAGCTGCGACCATGCAAATTCGCCAATCCGCACCCACGCAATGCCAGTTTCTGTCATGCGTTTGGCATCATCTTGCCATATTTCTTCGTGCCAATGTTCGGGGTAATAACAAACGCCTAATGCTGGTTTCATTGTCTATCCTAATTTCACCTGATGCTCTGCCTGCCCTTTATAGTCGGTTGGCGTTGCATAAGTAATGCCATCATAGATGATATCGGGGTTATCTATATCTTGGGTGGCACTGGTGGCAAACAATAAATTATAATCTGCACCACCAAAAGCAGGGCACGATATTTGTGTCGCTTCAAATTTCACCTCATCTATATAATCACCTGCTTGATTATAACAGGCAACACGGCTTGCACCCCATTGGGCATTCCATAAATTACCTGCGCTATCAACCACCGAACCATCAGGATTAAGATTATCAGCCCGCAAATCAATATGTAGCATCGGGGCTGAGGCAACCCAACCATCAGCATCAAGCCTTACTTTCATGATTTTATGGGTAACGGTATCACAAAAATAGGCGATATTACCATCAGGCGCAAAACAAATAGAATTCGCAATGGTGATATTCGCAAACAGCCTTCGCAACTCACCTTGATAATAGCGATAAATCACGCCTGAATATTTTTCGGCATTTTTGCCCATTGTGCCAATCCAAAACCCGCCATGATTATCAGTACGCCCATCATTAGAACGGGTGAGCGGATTATCAGCTTCTAATAGTGTGATAGTATCACTTTTTTGCGTGGCAAGATGAAACTGAAAAAGCCTTGTTTCCGATGCGATTAATAGGCTGTTTTCGTCTATCCAGCCCGCTGCTGAGACAAATTCGTTAAATTGCCACATTGTTGGCGTTTCATCGCCTAGTTTTTTTTCATATAAGCGATGCCTATTAATATCAAACCAAAATAATGATTGCCTGATGGGGTGCCATAACGCGCCTTCGCCTAATGAACAGATTGTTTCATCAAAAATCATCGCCTTACCCTCATCGCATCACTTCATCATAGGCATTAACAATCGCTTTTGCCTTTTGTGCAACGGTCTCGGCACTATCACCTGCCTGATAAAGCGCGCTGCCAATGCCAAAACCATCTGCGCCCGCTTGCCTAAATTCAGTAAAATTATCGATATTAGCACCGCCAACCACCATGCAATTTGTGTCTTTCGGCAGCACTGCCCGCATCGCTTTAATGCCAGCTGTGCCAATAATATCGCCCGGAAAAAATTTCAAGCCATCAGCACCATGTTCAAGCGCGGTGAAACATTCGGTCGGGGTCATCACGCCTGGATAGCTCAACATATTTTGCTTTTTTGTTTGTTGTATCACTGCTACGTTACAATTAGGCGATACCACCATTTGTGCGCCAATATCGGCAAGGCGTTTAACTTCATCGATGGTTAATACAGTACCTGCACCAAATATGCCCTGTCCAGAAAAATTTTTGACGAGTGTTTCAATCGTTGCAAAAGCGTTGGGCGAATTAAGTGGCACTTCGATTTTTGTAATGCCCGCACTTAATAAAATTTCGGTAATTTTTTTAATCTCGTCCGTTGTGATGCCCCGCAAGATGGCGATAAGGTTACGCATTTTGATAAAGCTTTCTATAGATTTGATGTAAGCCTGCACGCACTAGCATACTGCCATCAATCATTTGCACGCTAACATTTTGGCTTTCAAGTGCCATTTTATAGTATCCCGCCAATGTGTTATCGCCAATGATTGTTACCGCATTTTCTTGCCATAATGGCTTCATGCCAGCAAGCTCTAACCCGATGATAGCCCCCGAAAGATAGGCGATGCCATGATTATCGTTATACAGTAAATTAAGCGCGCGAATATTAAATAACCGAATATTTGTTTTTTCAGGGTTAGCAAGCGTGGCGCTGATAGATTTGATAAAGCAATCATCATCCCATTGGCCTAAATTATGGCGCAAGACCGATTGCGTTGATAGCAATGCAAATAATTCACCACTCATGCTGGTTTGAAATGATGAAACTTCGCCATTATCAATTACTGCCCATTTGCTATGAGTACCAGGCAAGCATAACAGATGCTTTTTCTCTTGCTGTTGGCTGATATAACCCAAAATCATCGTTTCTTCACCGCGCATCACATCAGGCGGATTATCTTGGCAAAGCCCTGCAATCACATGCATCTTAATCCGAGCATCATTGCTAGAAATTGTGATGGTGTTTTGCGCGGGTAAGCAAGGCACTTTATCGTAAGGGGCTTCCACCCAACCTTGCCGTGCGCCTGCCATACCGCAAGCAATCACGGGCATAGCGGAATCGGAATCACACCCATCTAACCATTCACCGATATGTTCAAGCAATATAGTTTCAAATTGGTTGGGTTCAAGATTTTTCATGCCTTGCGTAGAAAATTTTTCAGCGATTGTTACGCATGAATCATTCATGGCATCATTCATGCCCCAAATGCGTAAATGGCTGGTACCCCAATCAACTGCTATCCAATCTATTTTTTTCATTTTTTCCTTATCCTGTTATAACAACGCCACCATCGATGGCTAAAACTTGACCCGTCATCATCTTACTGGCATTTGATGCTAAAAACAATGTGCCACCCACCATATCTTCGGGCGATAAATGTTTTTTAAGGCATTGCTTGGCAAGATGCGCTTGCAAATCTTTGGGTGATGCCCATTTATCAAGCTGTTTTTGAGTTAACACCCAGCCCGGTATAAGCGCATTAACGCGGATATTATCACCGCCCAATTCACGCGCCAAGGCACGGGTTAAGCCCGTAATGCCAGCATTTGCCGCCACATAGGCAGGGTAGCCCGCATTACCCATCAGATAGCTTGCCGAAGAATAATTGATAATCGCCCCGCCACCTTCTTTTTTCATGAAAGGGGCAACAAATTGTGCGGTGAAAAAATAAGGGCGTAAATTAACGCTCATGTTATTATCCCAATCTGCAACATCATATTCATTTAAATGATGGCGAACATCATTGCCTGCATTATTCACCAATACATCAATCACGCCTTGCTGATTTTGCAACTCAGTCATTGCCACATGCAACGCATCAATATCAGATAAATCACATTGCCGATAATGTGGTGATGCGCCAGTTTTTTGTTCCATTTCAGTGATAAACGCGCTTGCATCCGAACGTTGCACAAAACTTACCTTTGCCCCTTGCTGTAAAAAACCTTCACTTAATGCCGCGCCAATGCCCGAGCCACCGCCCGTGATAAACACATGCTTATCTTTAAGGTCATGAAATATTGCATCCATCAACCATCATCTTTCATCAAATTCTTATGCAATCTTTTTGCCCTTTATTACCCAAACTTGCGAGGGAAAGCTCCAAGCCAGATTGATACCATAACGCATCAGATATTGCCCGCTTAAGCGTAAGCCTTCTGTTTTAATCCGTATATTACCGCGTGATAAATGATGCAATTCATCACGATTAACCAAATCAATATCGTAAAAAGCATCGGCTTGTAATGCACAACATTTCAGTGGAAATGGCGCAATCTGCGCTGATGTATCAATCTTATTGGCAAAGACCACAAATTGTTGTTCATCATCACTTAAATGTTGTTCTGCCAAGACGGCACTATCATCACTATCAAGCCGTAAAATATCGGCATTCATCAGCCAATCACGTTCTGCTTTCCACCATTTGGTAACATTGGTGAGAATAGTCGCCTCTTCATCGGTTAATTCGCGCGGGTCCATCTCAAACCCCATATGGCGCTGGGCGGCAATCCATGCCCTAAAATGAATATGATGGGTGCGCCCCGAAGTATGGCAATGGCGTGGTCCAACATGACTGCCCGTTACGCAACTTGGTAAAAACAACGCTGCACCATGTTGAATGCGCGCGCGTTCTAGCGCATCATTACTATCAGATAGCCACACGCGATGGGTGCGCTGTAAAATGCCAAAATCGATACGCCCACCACCCGAAGCACAGCTTTCAATTTCAACATGCGGGAAGGCTTCACGCAATCTATCAAGCAGCGCATAAATGCCTCTGGTTTGGTCGGCATCAGCCATTGGCAAAACGCGGTTATGGTCCCATTTGATATAATCAATCGCATTATGGCTTAAAAGATTGCTGATACTATCAAATAGAAAATCGCTTACTTTGGGCAAAGCAAGATTTAGTACTTTTTGCTGACGCCCTAATATTTGCGTTTCATCGCCTAGCACCCAATCGGGGTTTGCTTGATATAATTCCGATTCAGGGTTGACCATTTCGGGTTCAAGCCATATGCCAAAGCTCATATTTTCCTGATGGATATGGTCAATCAACGGGGTAAGCCCATCAGGATATTTACGCCTATCAATCTGCCAATCACCCAATGCTTGCCTATCATCATCGCGTTTGCCAAACCAGCCATCATCTAGCACAAACCGTTCTGCACCCAATTTTGCCGCCATGCTGGCAATCTGTTTCAGCGCTTCAACATCGTGGCGGTGATAAATCGCCTCCCAACAATTATAAAAAACGGGACGCGGTTTTTGCCTGTTTTTTTGTTGGGGAAAATTAACAATATGGTTACGCAAATGATTTTGAAAATGTCTTGCACAGCCATTGATGCCCTGATGTGAATAGGTGAGATAGCAAGGTGCGGTCTGAAAATTTTGCGTATGATTTTGTTCGGTATGCGGGGCATTGCCAAATTGCACCTGTCTGCGCCCATCGGGTAATTGTTCAGCAATCATTCTATGCCCGCCCGACCAGCCATAATGGAACGCATAGGCTTCGCCATTATTATGCGTCGTAGTCTTAATCGGCAAAATCAATGCTGGAAAATGTTCATGCCCCGTGCGTCCTGTTCTGTTATCGCGGCTATGGATACCCATCTTAAAAGGGGTGCGTATCTCTTGAAACTCGCCACACCATCGCCCGCTAAAATCAATCATTTCATCTGCTGATGGTGATGCTGGCACCACTGGCACACTCAACCAATGCACATAAATCGGTAATTCTGCTGTTAGCTTTGCCATCGTAACAATCATATCACTATCATCATAGATTTCAAAATCAGCCTGATACTTAATACCAAGCGTCTCATCACGATAATGCAGGCTTAATTTATTGTTCTGATATATATCGCTAGAATATGAAAATTTAGGGAATAATGGCAAACCCTGCCCGCTATATAAAATCAAACCCGCTTGCCCTGTAAAACTGCGCCTTGCTTCAGGGCAGATAGATAATGCAGGGTTTTCGTCTAACATGCCACCCGTAACATCTTGCTGATGGGCGTGATAGAGTGTCTCTAAATTTTCACTTTCAGGCAGTAAAGCACCCCAATAGATAACCGACGGTAGCGCATGATGTTCTGCCGCAAGCACAAAACTTTGTGTTTTGCTATCCAAACGCCATGTTTGAATCATTTCACTGCCCCTAATGTTAGCCCCGCAATAAAGTGCCGTTGCATTAAGAAAAACATCGCAACTGGTGGCATGGCGGCCAAAAGAGATGCTGCCGAAACAAGATGCCATTGCGAAACGAATTGTCCGTTTAAGGCGCGCACACCTGCGGTAATTGGTTTTGATGCTTCGCCTTGCGTTAAGACAGTTGCCCAGAAAAAATCATTCCACACAAAGGTAAATATCAACACACTTAACGCGGCGATAGCGGGGCGCACCAATGGCACCACAATATACCAGAATATCTTAAATTCGCTCACTCCCTCAATTCGCGCACTTTCAATCAAATCAAACGGCAATGCCTTAATGAAATTTCGCATAAACAAGGTGCAGAAACCTGTTTGAAACGCCGCATGGAATAAAACAAGCCCCGTGACTGTATCATATAAACCAATTTTCACTGATAAATCACGCACTGGCACCATCAAAATTTGAAACGGAACAAAATTACCTGCGATGAAAATGAAAAAAAGTGGTAAGGCCAATCGAAATTTATAAATTGCTAATGCGTAACCCGCAAGACATGCCAGTGATATAGAAACAATTACCGTAGGAACTGTAATTTTAATCGAATTAAGAAAATAGATGCCTGCCTTTGACTGCTGAAATACAGCAATGTAATTTTCAATCATTTGAAATTGGCTAGGCCAACCAAACACATTGCCCGAATTAATATCAACAGCAGGGCGGATAGATGTTAAGAAAATGGCAATCAGTGGCAATAGCCAAATAACAAGAGCGATTGGCACAAATATTTTATAAGATTTCTGCCAAGCATCGGAACATTTATCAATAGGGGTTGGAAACATAATATTATCCTCTTTTTTGCTCTTGATACATCATCCAAAGAAAATAGCTGATAAACACCAACATAATCAAAAATAATATAACCGCAATTGCCGAACCATATCCCATGCGGAAGCCATATTCCGATAACGCGCTTTCATACATAAAATAAGATAGCACATTAGATGAGCCGTAAGGGCCGCCTTGAGTCATAATCGCAATCATATCAAATGAGCGCAACGCACCAATTACCGTTACCACAATCGCTAAAAAAGTTGCTGGCCAAAGCTGTGGTAAAATCACATAGCGCAACATGCGCCACCCTTTTGCCCCATCAAGCCTGCCCGCTTCAATTTGGTCAATGGCAACATTATTCAAACCCGTTAAATATAAAATCATGCAATAGGCAATTTGTGGCCACAGCCCTGCAAAAATAATCCCGTATGTTACAAACCGCTCATCACCTAATATTGATGGTGGTGCGGCATCAAAAAATCCCCATACTTCACCAACAATGCCAAAATTTGGATTGTAAAACCATGAAAAAATTAAACCAACAACCACTTGCGAAATCACAAAAGGAAAAAAGAACATGGATTTATAAAACCGCATGCCCATAATATTTTGATTAAGAAAAAGTGCAATAAACAATCCTGCTGGTACGGCAAGCATATAAAGCACAAGCCAGATGATATTGTTTTTCAGCGATGTGTGGAATCTATCATCATCAAAAAGTTCGATATAATTTGCAATGCCCACCCATTGTTTTTCACCAATGCCATCCCATGCGTAAAAAGAATAAAACATCGATTGAAAAATTGGCGCAATCACATACACCAAAAAAAACAGCATCGCTGGAGCTAAAAAAATCCATGGCGCAATTTTCTGGCGATTGGATTTTGCCCAATTTGAATAGCTATGTCTTGCCACGCTACTCATATTCACCCCTTACCTTATTGCTTGTTGATAAAGAAAAGTGCCACCCATAATGATGAGTGGCACTATCATTTTATTATTTATAAACGCGTGTTTGCACCTTATCAAGACGCTTTAAGATTGCATCAAGACGTTCTGGCTTAATCATAAATTCTTGGAAACCTTCCATACCCGCTTTTGCCATTTCAGCTGGCGCATCGCGGTCAAAGAATTGTGCCAAACCAGCAGCAGTTGATACCGTTTGAAAGCCTTTGGCAATGAATTTATCACTCTTATTGATAGGTGATTTTGAATTAGGCGGTAATTGCCCAATGGTTTTGTTCCAATCACCCAAAACATCAGGGCGCGCGATAAAAGCAAGGAATTTACGCGCATCTGTTTTGTTTTTTGCCCCTGATGGAATAAATAACGCATCAGTAGGTGCTTCTTCGGCACGTGCCAAGCCTTTGGTGATTTCTGGGAATTGCACAAAATCAATTTGACTTTCGTTCAAGCCAGCATCTTTCATGGATGCAACTGCAAAATTACCCATCACATACATGGCAGCTTCGCCTTTAGCAAACGGCGCTAATGCATCTTGCCAAGACATTGTGGCATGATTATCAACAAACGAGCAACGCTTCAACATTGTTTTCCAGTTTTTGAAAGTTTTGCGAATGCGCTTATCGGTATATTTGATTTCACCAGCCGTTAATTGATTATGCACATCATAACCATTGGTGCGTAGATTCAGATAATCAAACACGCCTGCAGCCGTCCATAAAAATTTAGTGCCAATGGTGAATGGCGTTACACCATTTTTCTTCAAATTATCGCAAGCAGATAGCAATTGCTTCCAAGTTTTTGGTGCTTTAATACCATGTTTTTTGAAAATATCAGCGCGGTAATAAATGCCCCATTGATAATATGAATAAGGCACACCCCATTGTTTCCCATTACGGGTCATGGTTGGCTTAATCGCTTCAAAATTTTTGGAAAGATTAGGGTCAGATGCCCAAAGATCAGATATATCTTCGAACTGCCCTGCATCTACAAATGGTGCCATACGGTTACCCGGATACCATGCTGTGATATCAGGCGCATCTGCCGATAAGAAGTTGCGAATGGCGGTTTTATGCGCCTCGCGGTCATTAATATTGACAATCACATTAACATCAGGATGCGCTGCTTCAAAAGCCGCAACTGCTGCTTCAAACCCTTTTTTAGGTGCTGGGTTTGGGTCGTCAAAATTAATAACAAGATCAGCAGCGATCGCATTGCTTGCAAAAACAAGCGAAGCAAACACTGCAATTATTGTTGTTTTAAAAGACATTATTTTCTTCTCCCTTAAAAAATAAAAAATGCTTAATATAATATTAAGCATTGGCAGTTAAGCATTTATCATGTTATAAGTCAAATAAAAATACGTGAAAAAGATGATATTCACATTCATTGATAGGGATAGGAGGCACTTATGCTAGGAATAACGCTCAAAAATGCAATCAAACGCTATGATAAGCAACAGGTGATTCATGGCGTTAATCTTGAAATTAAAGCAGGTGAATTCTGTGTATTTGTTGGCCCTTCTGGTTGTGGCAAATCAACCTTATTACGCATGATTGCTGGGCTTGAAGAAACCAGTGACGGACAAATTTTTATCGGCACACGCGATGTTACCAATATAGATGCTTCGGAACGTGGGGTGGCGATGGTGTTTCAAACTTACGCGCTGTATCCGCATATGAATGTGGCTGAAAATATGGGCTTTGGTCTGAAAATGACGGGGGTTGATAAAGCCATTATCAAAGAAAAAGTCGATAAGGTTGCCGATACGCTGAAATTGCAACCCTATATCGACCGCAAGCCCAAAGCACTTTCGGGTGGGCAACGGCAAAGGGTGGCGATTGGGCGCGCTTTGGTGCGTAATCCGCATGTGTTTCTGTTTGATGAGCCGCTTTCAAATTTAGATGCTGAATTGCGCGTAGAGATGCGGATTGAAATTGCACGGCTGCATCAAAAAATTGGCACCACGATGATTTATGTAACGCATGACCAAGTGGAGGCGATGACTCTGGCTGATAAAATTGTGGTGTTACGTGCAGGTATGATTGAACAAATTGGCACACCGATTGAGCTTTATAACAACCCATGCAATAAGTTTGTGGCTGGTTTTATCGGCTCGCCTGCGATGAATTTTGTCTCTGGTACTATTACAGCTAGTAAATTGACAATGCCAATGTTAAGCGATAAGGCCTATAAGATAGGCGCCAATGCCAATGGTGATGCTAATGGTGAGGTAACGGTTGGCATTCGCCCCGAACATATCAGCATTGATGGCACAAATAATGCCAAGATAAATGCCAAGATAAATGCCAAGATGAATGATGGGGGCAGTGACTTTACCATAGAGATTGTCGAACAATTAGGCGGTGTTTCGTTTATTCATGCCATTGCCGAAAATGGCGAAAAATTGATTATCGAAGCAAGGGGTGAGAGTAACTTAAAACCGAAAGATAAATGTTCGGTTACTTTAGATGATAGCAAGCTATATTTATTTGATGCAAAAACCGAAGCCCGCATTGTCTAAATCACCTAACAGCAAAACCGATATTATCACGCTTGAAAGCGATATTTTATCAGCACAGTTTCATCCACGTGGTGCTTCATTAGCACAATTAATTTATAAGCCGCTTAATCTGATTGTAACGCCCGAATGCCCCAACCGTTACGCGCCAAATCATTATTTAGGCACGATTGTAGGGCCGATAGCCAATCGCATTGCACAGGCGACATTCACGCTTGATAATCAAACTTTCCCACTAGATGCCAATGAAGGCAAACATTGCTTGCATGGCGGGCGGTTCGGCTTGAGTGAGCAAGATTGGCAAGCCACAGAAATTAATGACGATAGCGTTACTTTCACCCTTGATGTTGCTGATGGGGATATGGGTTTTGCTGGTCCTGTGCGCTATCAGGCCTGCTACCGATTAGAGAATGACAAACTGCATATTAACTATCAGGCATTATCACCGCGCAATAATTATTTTAATCTTGTGCCGCATTTTTACTTTAATCTTAATGGCGATGCGGTGATTGACAGGCATCATTTATGGATTGATGCCGATTATTATTTGCCAGTTGATGATACCCTAATCCCAACGGGCGAACGCGCAAAAGTAGCTAGCACTCCTCTTGATTTTCGTGACAGCCGTCACATCGGTAATACCGCGATTGATACTAATTTTTGCCTTAAATCTTCTCCGAATGATATGCGCGATGCAGTGATTCTATCAGCCGATAATGGCGTTAGCTTGCATGTTAGCACCAATCAAAAAGGTGTACAGATTTACGATGCGCGCCATATTGGGCGACAATTTCTAGCGATTGAACCGCAAGCCTATCCTAATGCCATCAATCAGGCTGACTTTGATAGCCCTATCACCGCCCCCCATCAGCTTTATCAGAGCAAGACAATCATTGCATTGAGGTGTTAGCAACACGGAATGACGATGGTGGGGTTAATGATTGTTGCGCGGGGTGTATTTATTGGCAATATTGGTATAGTTGGTTGCGCCTTTTAGGGTCATACCATGATTGAGACTATCGGTTTTCTCGCGAAAAAATTCTTGCCATGGCGTTTGGTTTTCAGGATAGGCATAACCGCCACTATCCGCTAACTGCTTTGCGCGTTGTTGCAATTCATCATCGCTTATCAGCAGATTCACCTTACTCTCATTCAAATCAATTTCAATCATATCACCATTTTTCAGCAATGCCAAACCGCCGCCATCAGCCGCTTCGGGGCTGGCATTAAGAATAGAGGGTGAGCCAGACGTGCCCGATTGTCTGCCATCGCCAATACAAGGCAAAACCCGAATGCCTTGCTTAATCAAATAATCAGGCGGACGCATATTCACAACTTCCGCTCCACCGGGATAGCCAATCGGGCCAACCCCGCGCATCACCAAAATGCTGTGTTCATCAATATTTAACGACGCATCATCAATCTTGGCGTGAAAATCTTCAGGTCCATCAAATATCACCGCCTTGCCCTGAAAATAATTCGGTCGATCAGGATTTTGCAAATAGCGTTCGGTAAATTCATCTGAAATCACACTGGTTTTCATCATTGCCGATTCAAATAGATTGCCCGTTAAATTAAGGAAGCCCGCTTTTTCTTGTAATGGTTTTGCAGGCGATAAAATCACATCATCATTCAAGATTTTGGCACCAGCACAATTTATCCGCAAACTCTTGCCATTAACCGTGATAATATCAGGGTGAGGCAGTAAATCATGCTCAATCAATATTTTCACCACCGCAGGCACGCCGCCTGCCAAATGATAATCCTCACTTAAATATTTGCCCGCAGGCATCATATTGACAATCAGAGGAATATGATAACCTAATTTCTGCCAATCATTATTATCAAGTGGCACGTCTAAATGTTTGGCAATGGCGTTAAGATGAATTGGCGCATTGGTAGAACCGCCAATGGCAGAATTAAAAACAATGGCATTTTCAAAGGCTTGGCGCGTCATAATATCGCTGGGCTTCAAATCCTCCCATACCATATCAATAATGCGCTCACCTGTTTCGTAAGCGATTTGCCCGCGTTCGCGATAGGGCGCAGGAATAGAGGCCGACCCCGTTAATTGCATGCCCAATATTTCAGCCAATGAATTCATGGTTGATGCTGTGCCCATCGTATTGCAATAGCCAACCGATGGTGCAGATGATGCCGCCATTTCCATAAACTCATCATCATTAATCTCGCCTGCGGCATGTTGTTGCCTCGCTTGCCAAATAACAGTGCCAGAGCCCGCCCGTTCGCCATTAAACCAGCCATTCAGCATTGGCCCAACCGATAACGCAATCGCAGGGATATTCACCGTAGCGGCCGCCATCAATAGGGCAGGGGTAGTTTTATCGCACCCAATATTCAGCACCACACCATCAATCGGGTAGCCGAATAATGTTTCAACCAAGCTGAGATAGGCAAGATTTCTATCTAGCATGGCGGTTGGGCGTTTGCCTGTTTCTTGAATCGGATGCACGGGTATTTCTAACGGAACACCGCCCGAAGCCTCAATGCCTGAACGCACCCGTTTGGTGAGCTCAATATGATGGCGGTTGCAAGGCGATAAATCCGAACCCGTTTGGGCGATGCCAATAATCGGCTTGCCCGATTGCAATTCTTTGCGCGTTAGCCCGTAATTGAGATAGCGTTCCAAATATAATGCGGTCATCTCGATATTATTGGGGTTATCAAACCATAATTGCGAGCGTAATGTTTGTTGTGTTTTTTTCATGCTGATAGGGTAAAGCCTAACGCGTCTTGTGTCAAGACATGCACTCCCACTAATATTGAATATGGCGGGGGATTATCAAGACACGCACCTTATAAGTATTAAGCACAGCGGTGGGGGTTATCAAGGCACGCTAGATTTTAGTGTTAAACACAGCGGTGGGATTATCAAGGCATACGCTCGCGTTTTTATTAACGCGGTAGGGGGTATGGAGGGGGCGAGGCTTTACCGCCATTGGTTCAAGGAAAAGCCGAGCTTCGCGTGGCTGGTGTCCAACGGACAAATCAGCCAAAGCGTATGTCGCAAAGCCCCCCATATATTAATGGAATCGTCGCGCCCCCTTAAATCATAAAACCAAGCCGCAAAGCCCTCCATATAATGGGAATTACCGCACTGCCTTTATGGCTTTTTCTCTGCCTCTAGTGCTTGTTCGATGATGCGGACTACTTCTTCGGCTTTTTTACGGCGGGCGGAAAGTGAAGCATATTGTTCATTACCATCGCTCATATCAAGTTGCTTGTTTTTTAAATATTCAACTTTCCATTTCGCTATATCAAGCACAGCAGGATAGTCAGATGATCTCACATGTAAACCCCCGATATCAATGAGGAATTTTATCAATTCATTAGACCGTTCAAGGTTAATCGCATGTATTAAAGGGGTATCATTATCTTTTGTTACAATGGTCGGGTCAGCGCCATTTGATGCTAAAAATTTTGTCATTTTTAATGTGCTAACAGAGCTGAAAATTGTATCACCCCACTTTTGACTTCTCATATTAACATCAACGCCATTATCTAAAAAAAACTGAATCAATGGAATTATGTGGTCATTTTTTGTATGGGCTAATTGAATAAAGAGTGGTTCCCTCATATAGTCTAGATTGTAATAAAGTTCCATTTCTGAATGTTCTGTTTTTGCCCGTAATAAGATTTTATCAATGGTTGGTGAAAATGATATTCTATAAGGTCTATAACCATCATCAGCGTCATAGGCTAAATAATATTCTTTTAATTTACCTTGCGTTTCTATTTTTATATCTTTCTTGACATTATCGACATATATGAGAAAATTTTCAGTATGATGCAATAATTTATCAATGTCGGTTGGTTGGAATTGTTTCAATTCATCGATAATGGCTTGCACATCATTTTGGGTTAAAATATCACGAAATTTTTTATTCTTTAAAACCACAGAATAGCCGAATAATCTTAATTCTGGGGTCATCAATTCATCTGATAATAATTCAACTGACTCAGATGTTTGAACATCTATTGCTTGCTCGATGATACGCATCACCTTGCGGGCTTTATCGATGCGAACATTGAGGGATTCAAGCATATCATCGTTTCTAATTCGAAATTCTACATCGAAATGCTGCCTTTCTAAGTCACTCACTTTAGATTCTGCTGTATCAAACGGCATACCATATTCTTTTGTTCCCAAATATACCCCTATATCAATTAAAAATTTGATTAAATCATTAGCGGCTTCATTCTCAATAGCAGATATTAAAGGAGTATCAGTATCAGCATCAATAATCTTATGGTCAGCGCCCTTATCCAATAAAAATTTTGCGGTTTTGAGTGTTAATAAAGTAGAAAAGATTGTTTTTCTATTCTTTGGATTCCTAACATTAATATCAACGCCATTATCTAAAAAATATTGAATCAGCGGAATCATATGGTCATGTTTGGTA
>JAHZMA010000116.1 GCA_022599575.1 Alphaproteobacteria bacterium
GCAACGCCATGCCATTCATCATTGCCGCCATGCCATGTTCGCGAATGCCGTAATTGATATAGTCGCCCGCATAATTATCTTTATCAATCACTTGCTGATTTTTGGCTTTGGTATTGTTAGAACCCGTTAAATCGGCAGAACCGCCAATCAAGCGCGGATTGGCAAGGCTCAAAGCATTAAGCACAATTTCGCTTGCCTTACGGGTGGCAATGCAGGGCATCTCATCATGCCATTTTTGCTTGAGTGATAATAACGCATCAGCGCAAGATTTTTGATGATTATCAATGGTTAATGCCTGCCATAATTGTTTTTTATCGCCCGTCAGCGCATCTAGTCGCGCACAAGATTGCTGGCATTCCTGCTGATATTTTCTGCCAATATTGCGCCAATCTTCTAAAATATCACGTGGAATTTCAAAAGGTGAGTGCGGCCAATTTAATTTTTCGCGCACCAATTTAATCTCGTCGCTACCTAATGCCGCGCCATGCGCTTTTGATGTATCTTGCCTGTTAGGCGAACCATAGCCGATATGGGTTTTGCAACAAATTAATGATGGTTTATTGCTTTGTTTGGCTTTGCTTATAGCGTTATGAATCTGTTCAGGATGATGCCCATCAATCTGTTGGCACTCAAAACCGCAAGCCTCAAAACGCGCACGGGTATTTTCTGATGTGCTTAATGCTGTGTTACCATCAATGGTGATGCCATTATCGTCAAATAGCACAATCAGGTTTGAGAGATTTTGATGCCCTGCAAACGAAATCGCCTCTTGCGAAATGCCTTCCATCAAGCAACCATCGCCTGCAATCACGTAAATATGGTGATTGATAATATCATCACCAAAACGGGCATTCATCATACGTTCGCTTAACGCCATGCCGACCGCATTGGCAAGCCCTTGCCCTAATGGACCTGTGGTGGTTTCAATACCCGCTAAATGCCCATATTCGGGGTGACCTGCGGTTTTATAGCCAAATTGCCGAAAGTTTTTAATTTGCTCAATATCACATTCAGGATAGCCGTTTAAGTAAAGCAAAGCGTAAAGCAACATAGAGCCATGCCCTGCCGATAACACGAAACGGTCGCGATTATGCCATAGGGGCATTTGTGGGTTAAAGCGTAAAAAATCTTGATAGAGTATGGTAGCGACATCCGCCATGCCCATCGGCATTCCAGGGTGACCTGAATTTGCTTGTTCAATCGCATCTATGGCTAAGAATCGAATCGCATTGGCGCGGGCTTGGTGGGTGATTATATTTGGCATCAATTTTTTCCTTTAAAATTACTTTAATTATTTCATATAGAAAAATTGCTTTAAAAAAAAGGGTAGAAAAGGGTTTATACGAAATTATCTTGTGAAAATCATTTGCTACTGAAGACTGAATTGCTTTATTAATAACATATGCGCTGTTTTATCAAAAGAATTTTTAAGAAAATATATCATCGTAGCATTGCTGTATTAGCAGTGCTTATCTTGCTATTTTCGATGGTAGCATGGGCGCAGCAAAAAGATGATACGCTGATTATTTGGCGAATTGCCTCTATCAAAACGGGCAATGCGTTATTTTCTATTTCCTCATCGATTGCCGCCAATATATCCTTGCCATATGAAACCAGAAATTCTTGCACCAGCACACATTGCGGGGTGCGCTCGCTGGTGGCGTTGGCACGCACCCGAACGGGCATTATTGGATTATTGCGTGAAGTGGTTTTGGGCGAAACAGAATCGGCAATTTTACCGCTGGATATTGTCTATGCTGCTTATAATAACCAGCTGATTTCTTTGCAAGGCTATCCCTATCAATCATTGCGCTTGCTGGCACCCGTTACCTCGCTGCCCGTGCATATTATTGTGCATGAACAAAGCGGTATTAGTAGTATTGATGATGTGCCGGGCAATGTGGTGGCATTTGTGCCCGATGCCGACCGCACCGCCGCCACGCATTTTAATCGTATTTTGCAGGCCTATAATATTGATAATAGTAATGTGGAATATGTTTTCTTAAATTCGCAAGAAGCAAAAGCGGCATTGGTGAATGATGATGTGCAAATATTGGTGATGACGGGACAAGACCCGATTCCAGAAATTCGCGATTTAGATAGGGAACATAAAATCATTTTTTTGGAATTGCACCCTAAGCAGGTAGAAAAGATTCTCAAAGACTGGCCGTATTTTTATACAAGACAGCAAATCCTAACCAATTCCTATACCAATCAATATTCTAACACCTTAACATTGGGTACCAGCTATGTCTGGATTACCAGTGAAGAGAGTGACGCGCAAATTGTGCATGATATGGTGCGCGCCTTATGGCATCCTGGTACCAGAAAATTATTGCGTAGCTTGAATCCGAATGCTACCATGCCTGAAAATTTGCGCGGTGATTTATTGCTGATTGAAGGGTTGAAATATCATCGAGGGGCGGTACGCTATTATCAGGATAATGGATATTTTTAATGGGACTATTTTTAATTGGGTTTGCTTTTAATGAGAGTTATATAAATCTAAAGAAAGATAATTGAAATATGAATCAAAAATCGTTATCTTACACTTAAGTTGTGTTTAAATGAAAAAATAAGGATAATAATAAGGATATGGCAAAAAAAGACATTTCGGGTTCTTTGGTGGATCCAGATTATATTGAATCATTGGCGAAAATTGTTGTTGGCAATGATTTGCGAGAGCTTAAGATTTCTGATGGCGAGATGAAAGTATCAATCAAACGTGGCAATGATGTGGTAATGGCATCAGCACCGATGATGCAGGCAATGCCTACGTCATCTGCTAGCACGGCGAATTCTCAATCGGGACAGGCGCAATTAGCAGAACCGACACCGATAGCAACCCCTTCGCATTCTAGCAACGCGGTTGAGGTGCGGGCACCTATGGTTGGCACTGCTTATATGGCACCGCAGCCTAGTGCGCCTAATTTTGTATCAGAAGGGGCTGTTGTAAAAATTGGTGATACATTAATGATTGTGGAAGCGATGAAAGTGATGAATCCGATTGTCGCGCCTTGTGCTGGTAAAATTGTCAAAATCTCGGTGGATAATGGCCAGCCTGTTGAGTTTGATGAAATTTTAATGGTAATAGAGCCATAATGGGGGAAAATGATGTTTCGTAAAGTTCTCATTGCGAATCGAGGCGAGATTGCCTTAAGGGTTATTCGCGCTTGTCGTGATTTAGGCGTGAAAACGGTAGCGGTGCATTCCACTGCCGATGATAGTGCGATGCATGTTAGGTTGGCTGATGAAAGCGTTTGTATCGGTAAACCACCATCAAATGAATCCTATATGAGTATGCCCGCGATTATTTCAGCCGCTACCATTACCAAAGCCGATGCGATTCATCCGGGCTTTGGGTTTTTATCGGAAAATGCTGATTTCGCGCAAATGGTAGAAGATCATCAGATGGTGTTCATTGGCCCTACGGCGGAACATATCAATATGATGGGCGATAAAATCATTGCCAAACGGACAGTCAAAGATTTAGGAATTCCAGTTGTACCGGGCTCGGATGGCGAAATTCGCGATATTGTCAAAGCCAAAAAAGCATGTGAAGAAATTGGTTACCCCGTGTTACTAAAAGCAACCGCTGGCGGTGGCGGACGTGGTATGCAATTGGTGGAATCAGCCGATAAATTACAAGAATCTTTACAGAAATGT
Source organism: Alphaproteobacteria bacterium (assembly GCA_022599575.1). Taxonomy (GTDB): domain Bacteria; phylum Pseudomonadota; class Alphaproteobacteria; order JABAAW01; family JAHZMA01; genus JAHZMA01. Next base: position 3,667 of record JAHZMA010000116.1, read on the forward strand.
CAGCAAGAAGCCAAAATGGCATTCGGCAATGATGCGGTCTATATCGAAAAATATCTCACCTTACCGCGCCATATTGAAATACAGGTGGTCGGTGATGGGCGCGGCAAAGTATTGCATTTTTGGGAACGCGATTGTTCCTTGCAAAGAAGGCATCAAAAAGTGTTGGAAGAAGCACCATCACCCGCATTGAATACTGAACAGCGCACAAAAATTTGCGAGACTGTGGTAAAAGCATTAGAGAAAATTAAATATCGCGGTGCGGGCACGGTGGAATTTCTATATGAAAATGGTGAGTTTTATTTCATCGAAATGAATACGCGGATTCAGGTGGAACATCCTGTTACTGAAATGATTACAGGTGTTGATTTAGTGCAGATGCAAATTAAAGTGGCGGCGGGTGAACCGCTCACCCTTGAACAAAAAGATATTCAAATTAATGGCCATGCCATTGAATGTCGTATCAATGCCGAAGACCCTGATAATTTCTTGCCAAGTCCCGGCAAGGTAACGGGTTATCATCCACCGGGTGGACCAGGGGTAAGGGTGGATTCAGCGATTTACACTGATTATTCGATTCCGCCTTATTATGATAGTATGATTGCTAAACTCATCACCCATAATAGCGACCGCGAGCAATGTATTCGCCGTATGAATAGTGCGCTTTATGAATATCTGATTGATGGTATCAAATGTAATATCCCCTTGCAGCAAAGGATTATTGCTCAAGATGATTTTATCAAGGGCGATTATAATATTCATTGGCTGGAAAAATGGATGAAACTTAAATAGTGGCATTACTCTCTGCTGATTCATTGCTGATGGCTTATAGAAGCGGTGCATTTGTGATGGCCGAAAGCAGGTATGATAAAGGTTTTGCGATTATCAAGCCCGAAAGGCGGGCGATTTTACCGCTTAAAAAATTCCATGTGCCTCGTAGGTTGCGCGCAACCGTTAACGCAAAAAAATTCACTGTTAAATTTAACACAGTTTTTAATGCGGTGATTCATAATTGCGCGACACGACAAGAAACTTGGATTAATGATGATATTATCGGGCTGTTCAATCAGCTGCATCAAAGGGGTGATGCCCATTCCATCGAAATATGGTATCAGGGGCAGTTGGCAGGTGGTATCTATGGGCTCGCACTGGGTGGTGCGTTTTTTGGCGAAAGCATGTTTAGCGCGAAAACCGATGCCAGCAAAGTGGCATTGGTGCATTTGGTGGAACACTTAAATGCGCGTGGCTTTATTTTGTTTGATGTGCAATTTACCAACCCGCATTTGCAACAATTTGGCGTGCAAGAAATCGGGCATTTTCATTTTATGAGTTTCTTGCAAAAAGCCTTAAGCCTTGAATGCCAATTTTATCCGTGAAGTGGTTTGCACGAAAGTAATCATATTATTGAAAAAGAATGCTGTATCGAAACCCTACCATGCCATTAATAATATGTTTTGGGATTGAATGATGCTGATAAATATCTTCTTGATGGCTTGTTTGGGATGGGAAGCGTTCTGCCTTTAAAGGTTTTTGATAAAAAACAGGGCTGATATAAAAAGATAATTTATGGCGATTTTTTATTCTTATACCCGTTTCAAAATTTAAGTAAAATCCCTGACTATCATAATTGATGCTATCATAATAGCGGTTATCAGCATCAGCACCATTCCATGCTGTTATGCCACTAATATTATGGGTCACGCTAAAATAGCCACCCCCGAATTGCACAAAGCTTGTTGTATCGGTAAGGCTTTTATTGAAAATCCAACCCAAACCGATTTTGGCATGATTGCTTGACCTGCTAAGCCCATCGATATTGGATTTATCTTTTTCTATCACCGCATATTCAGTTTCAAATAATAGCTGATTTTTGCTCTCTTTATTGGGCTGAATGGTGAATCGCAATGGCCCAAAATGATAATATGTTTGATTCCATAGTTGTGAATTGATGTCAGAATCTAATATCACCTGCCCTAGCCCTACTGAAAATTCTTGCGTTAAGCCTTTGATGGGTTCGGGTGTTTGTGCGATTGCGTGATTGGCAGAAATGGCAAGTGATGCGATAAAGATTACCAGCGCAAATATTTTTATAGAATAGGGTAATTGTTTTTGTATGGTTATATTGCCTTATTAATCGATGGTTAGAATGATGCAAAAACATAGCTATAGCGAAACCCTGCCATGCCATTAATGATTTTATCTGGAATGGAAGCGTAAGGGTAAGGGTTCACCTGATGATTATAAGGGGTTGAATTTTGTTCAAACGGATCAGGGTCTGTTCTATAATCTGAAGCATTACTGGCTGTTAGCCGTCCCTCTAAAACAGGCGTGATATAAAAAGATAATTTGTGGCGATTTTGTATCTTAAAACCAACCTCAACATGCATATATGCACCAGTTTCGGCTTCATAGATGATACGGTGATGGTAGCGTTTGTTAGATTCGGGATACCGCCATGCCGCAACCCCCTCAATATAATGTTTGAAAGTGATAACACCAACGCCAAATGCCAAAAAAAATGTTGTCTCTGCACGGGTTTTGTTAAAAATAGAGCCTGCCCCAATTTTTTTATAGAGGCTATTTCTTGTTAATCCATCGATAGGTGAATTATTATCATTTGTTCCACCAATATCAAATTGTACAATCTCAACATCAACAAAGAAATTATCATTATCATCGCTTTGATTAATCAAACGCAATGCCAGAGAATATGATATAGAATTATTCCATGTTTCAGGGTCGGCATAAGCAATATGTGCGAGTGATGTTGATATTTCTAGTATATTTGATTTATCTGCGCCTATTTCCTGTGCATTGACTTGATTGGCAGGTGAAGCGAATGAGGCGATAAAGAATAATAGAGCGGATATTTTGCTAGGAATATGTGTTTGTTTCTTCATCGCGTATCTTCATTAATATAAAGTTTTGCATGAAGTGGTTGTGCAGGAACTGCTTTTTGATATGATGGGAAGATATAACTATATCGAAATCCCACCATACCATCAACAATGTTACCTTGCGCAGCAACAGAATCATTAACGCCACCTGTTAATGCGATACCAAGAAAAGAATCTGATGTATTTCTGGCTATTAAATTTTGCTGTAATATAGGTTTGATATAATAAAAAGATAATGTATGACGGTTTTGCATTTTAAGTCCAAACTCAACTTGCAAATAGAAATTAAGTTCTTCATATAATATATTATCATCGTAACGCATATCAGAATCAGAGCGCCATCTGTTAACCCCCTTAACATTGTGGGCAAACCAAATAATTCCAGTTCCTAATGTTGAAAAAAATGTTGTTGGTGTAGGGCTTTGATTGAAAAGATAACCGAACCCCATTTTGAAATATTCGTCCTTTCTTGTTAAGCCATCACTATTAGAAGTTTCAGTGCGTGTCCTAGCAAATTCCGTATCGGAAAAAGTACAACATTTTCCTTCAGCTGATGCGTCATACTCACGCCATGCAACAGCAGAATATCCATCATGATTGCGCGTTTCAGGTTGCGTGTAAATCATATTTCCTGATGATATTGATAATTCTCTATATAATGTTTCCTGTGCATTGGCGTGGATTGCAGGCAAAGCGAATGACGCGATAAAGAATAATAGCGCGGATATGTTTACGTGACTATGTAATAGATTTCTCACTCTCTTCCCCATCATGCTTGATAATAGCATATTCTTATTGCTAGTTAAAGCAATGATAACATTTCAAGATAATGTAAATGATTATCATTCTTGACTTTCGCTAGCAGTATGTTACCAAATTGATGGTAAAATAAGGCTATATCTGACTCCTGCCATGCCATTAACAATCTTTTTGGGTGGGATTGGGGGGCGTTGCTTATCATTTTCGTTTGCATCATTATCAGATAAAACAGGGTTGCTGGTGCTGCCTTTGCCTTCTAATGTTCCCTCCTCTACAGCTTGGGCATAAAAAGATAATTTAAGACGGTCATTTATTCTAATACCAAATGCAACATGCAAATATCCACCAGTATTGCCGTTACGAAAAATGCCATTTTCATAGACGACTCGATAGTTGCCTGCTTTATCAGTCTCTTCAATATAATGTTGAAAACCGATAAGCCCAACGCCCAATTCCATAAAAGATGTTGTTTTTTGTGTGGTTGCATTGAAAATATAACCAAAGCCAACTTTTTGATAGTCGCTGGTTCGCACCAACCCATCGATAGCGGATGGTGGCCCATTTGTTTCAGCAGCTTCCAAATTTACAAAAAAGCTAACATAGTCGTTCACTTGGTTGATGTCGCGAATAGCAATAGACGAATAGTCAGCATTATTCCATAAGTCAGGTTCTGCATAAGATATATTTCCTGATGATACTGATATTTCTTGATAGGCGCGGTATTTTTTTTGCTCTGTTTGCGCGCCTATTTCCTGTGCATTGGCGTGTTGGATAGACAAAGCGAAAGAGGTGATGAATAATAGTAGCACAAATATGTTTACGTGAATATGTAATAGATTTTTCATGCTATCCTCCATCAGATATGCTTGATAATAGCATATTTTATCGCCAATAACATCCTTAAATAGTTTGTTTCAGATAAAGGGCAAACAAATTTATCAAAATTTATTATTCAAGATTATCTAAAAACATAGCTATATCTTATGCCCATCATGCCATTAGAAATATTTTGCGGGATTTTACCATGATAATCATACGCATCATCTGGGTAAACACCGTCATTTGATGTGCCTCTGGCTGATAGATCACCTTCGGATAGAGGTTGGATATATAAAGATAATTTATGGTTATTTTTTATTTTAGCACCAATCGCAAAGTTTAAATATATATCATTGAGAAAATAAGATATGCCATCATTCCGATAGGTTACTGTTCGGTTAGAAATTTCATCAGATTCAGGCGCGCGCCATGCCGCCTCGCCTTTCACATAATGGTCAACATTAAAAAGACCAGCGCCTAATTCTACAAAAAAGCTTGTCTCTGCTTTCGGGCTTTTATTGAAAATGAAACCATATCCAAGTTTTTCATAGCTACTACTTCTTATCAACCCATCGATAGGAGAAGTTTTATAATTTGTTTCACCAAATTCAAACTCAATATAAGTTTCAAGATTGCTTGCTAAATATCTGGAAACCCAACGAAACCCAATAGAAGAATAGAAATCATTTGTCCATAATGATGGGTTAGTATAAGAGACACGCCCCGATGTGAATGTTACTTCTGAATATCTGCCAATTTTCAATTTTTCTGCTTCATCTATCTGTTTTTCATTTCCGCCTATTTCTTGTGCGTTTGCCTGATAGGCAGGCAAAGCGAATGGCGCGGTACAAAGTAACAGCAAAAATATTTTTATATGTATTTGTTTTTGCATCTTTACCTCCTATTCTTGCTTATCTATTGAAGACAAAACATAGCATAGATTGATAAAAGCACAATCACTTAAATTGTATAGTATGTTTTTTATATCAAGATATACAACTTATAAAATATCTATATATTTTAAATATCAACTATTAAAATATATATAATATTCATATCGGCAGGCGGATTTGCACGCGTAGCCCCCCTTGCGGTGATTTGCTCAAACTAATATCGCCGCCATGAATGCGGGCAATATCGCGCGCAATCGCAAGCCCTAATCCCGTACCACCCGTTTTGGGATTGCGCGAGGTATCAAGGCGGAAAAATGGCTTAAACACATCTTTACGCGAACGGGTGGGAATGCCCGGTCCATCATCATCAATTAAAATTTCAACCTCATCACCGCGATTACCTGCCTGCACCCATACATTATCGGCATAACGGCGTGCATTGCCAACCAAATTTGTGATGCAACGTTTCAGCGCATTGGGCCGCCCCGTTAAAGGTAATGTGCCTTCCAAATGATAATGTAGTAAAAAACCAGTGCGCGCATAATCATCATAAATATTTTCAATAATTTTATTGAGCAAAATTTTACGTGGCTTTTCATTTTCTTCACCACGCGCAAATGCCAGATAATCTTCAATCATTTGCTCCATATCGGAAATATCATTTTTCAATTCTTCAATATCTTGATTCTCGCCCATCATCGCCAATTGCAATTTCATACGGGTCAGCGGGGTGCGTAAATCATGCGATACGCCTGAAAGCATATCGGTGCGTTGCCGCATTTGCCGAAAAATACGGTCGCGCATACGGTTAAAGGCAAGCGAGGCGCTCTTTACTTCTAACGCGCCCTGATATTTTAGCGTATCGGTAATATCCTCACCCTTGCCAAACCGTTCTGCCACTTCCGATAAACGCTGAATCGGACGCACTTGATTACGCATAAATAAAGATGCCACCATAAAAATAATCAGCGACGAGCCAACCATCCATAAAATGAACGCATAGGTGGTGGTTGAAAAAATTCGTTCCTGCGGTATCACCACCTGCATCACCCCTTCGGCTAATTGAATCTGCACTACCACCTGTTCCTTAAATGAGACAGTATCGATTAAAAACGGACGCTTCACCCGTTCGGCAAGCGAGCTATTTAATCTGCTGGCAAACAAACCAAAATTCTGTTTTTGTAAAGCGGTAACATCTAAAATATCGCCCGGAAAAAGTGAGAATTGTAAATTCAAATAATCATCAAATAAATCGCTGACATTGGCAAAATTTTCGGGACGCGCACGGGCATCTTCCATCACATAAATGATTTCGCCAACAATCGATTGTGCCAATGAATAGCTAACCGTATCCCAATGGCGATTAAAAAAGGCATAAGCCGTTACCACCTGCACCACAATTAAAGGTGTGATGATAATCAGCAGTGACCGCCCAAATAATGTTTTGGGTAAAATCGCCCGAAAGGCGTGCCGAATAACGCTTGTTTGTTTTTTTGCCATGATTTATGACGCGCCTATAATTATATCATATTCATGATGATGCCATTATGACGCGCTATCGGGGCGTAAAACATAACCTTTGCCGCGCACCGTCATTAAATAGCGAGGGTTTTTAGGGTCGCTTTCAATTTTGCGCCTCACCCTTGTTACCACCACATCAATCGCCCGCACCCCGCCATCAATTTTGCATAATGTGGTGAGTGCTTCACGGCTAACCGCATTGCCCATACGTTCCGCCAATACTTGCAAAAGCGTGATTTCTGAGCCCGTTAGGCGGATATGTTGGCTTCCATGCCATAATTCGCCACGCACCATATCAAAAGATAACGCGCCTAAAATAATTTTTTCATCTTGTAAATTACCGCTTTGGCTATCGTTGCGTTGCAAAATATTTTGAATCCGTATCAGCAATTCTTTTGGTTCAAACGGTTTGGTAAGATAATCATTGGCGCCCGCTTCAAATCCCTGTAGCCTTTGTTCGGGCTCACCCATCGCGGTGAGCATCAGCACAGGAATTTTTGAAGAAAGCCCACGCAAAGTTTGCACGAATTCCAAACCATTCTCGCCCGGCATCAGCACATCTACAATCAGCAAATCAAAAATCATGCGGTTCATTTGTTGACGTGCATCGTCGGTATTGGCCGCCAATGTTACATTAAAATGATGGTCTGATAGATAGCGGCGCAATAATTCGCGCAAGCGGTTATCATCATCAATCACAAGCAAATGGTAGTTACGTTTTTTCATAGCATTAATATTCTACCATTATTTTATCGCATTCGCATCAAGTGAATTATATAGTTTTTGTGCAATGACTTGATAATCTTGCACCTGTTGCTGTTTGGCTTGCTGAAAAACCGATTGCATCACTTGCATTGATGGGCAGTTGGTGAAAATATTATGCCATAAATGATTGCCTTTTTCGCTTAAACTAAATAATTTAATGCGCTGGTCGCGTCGATTGATAGTAACTGTTACATAATCCTTGTTGCGTAATACCACCATTGCCTCATGCAATGATTGCTTATGCAGGCATAGTTTTTTTTGCAACATGGTTTGCGATAATGGCGGTTCATTCGCCAAACAAAGCAAGATTCGATAATGTTTTAACGATAGGTCAGATTTTGCCAAAACATCTTTGAGAGTATCTTCAATATGGCGAGCGGTTAGCAATAAATCGCGCAAACAATGATTGAGAGAATGCGGGCTTAAATAAAGTGGATTATTCATTTTTCACCTCTTGATAAATAACACTTGCATCTTTTTGATTGTAACTTTAATCTATCATAATGTGTTTTATATCAGATTGTAAAGGGAGTCAAAAATGGCATTAGCTTTTGACCAACGTGGTGGCTATATTTGGTTAGATGGTGAATTCGTAGATTGGCGTGATGCGAAACTGCATGTGATAACGCATGGGCTTCATTATGGCTCGGCAGTGTTTGAGGGCATTCGTGCCTATCAGGGAAAAATTTTTAAGCTACAAGAACATCTTGAAAGGCTGGAAGCATCGGCAAAATTATTGGATTATGAAATGCCATTCCCGCTTGATGAGATGACCAAAGCTTGCGAAGAATCTGTGGCACGTAATAATCTTACCGATGCCTATATCCGCCCAATTGCATGGCGTGGCCCTGAAGCGATGGGCATTGCGGCACAGGCAACCAAAGTGCATGTTTCGGTGGCAGCATGGCAATGGGGCAATTATTTTGATAATAAATTTGAAGGCATCACCATGAAGACGACCAAATGGCGTCGC
>JAHZMA010000001.1 GCA_022599575.1 Alphaproteobacteria bacterium
GCTTCAATTTACATAACCTTACTCTGCTTATGTTAAGCAGGGTTCATAGTAAAGAATGATTATATCTTTACTACATTAGCCGAAAGGGAATATTAATGCCGATTTACGAAACGGTGTGTATTTTGCGCCCAGATTTATCTAAAGCGCAAGTTGACCAAATAAATAGCGACAATATTGATATTATCAAATCCGTTGATAAGGCGGTAAAGATAGGTCGCCAAGAATATTGGGGTGCGCGCACCCTTGCCTATCGCATCAAGAAACAGCGTAAAGGGCATTATCTGCTTGTTAATTACGAAGGTGAAAGTGCTGCTGTTAAAGAATTAGAGCGCAAAATGGGTCTTAACGAAGATGTGCTACGCTATATCACTGTGCGTTTAGATGCCATGCCAACTGAACCATCACCGATGATGAAAATCGTTGAAGATGATGATTATCGTCGTCCACGCTATAATAAATATGATGATAGACCAAATCCAAACAGAAATGATGATGCCAGAAATGATAGTAATGACAAGCAAAATACACCAGCCCCAACTGCCCCAGTTGAAGCTGATGCTGCTGATACGCAAACAGTAAAGGATAAGAATGATGAGTGAAGAAACAACTGAAATGTCATCAGATGAAGATTCAACAGTTGAAACGCCATCAAATGAAGCCACACCAGTAGAAAAAACAGAATCTGCAAAATCGGCTTCTATTCCACGTAAAAGTTGGCGCAAACAATGTTATTTTTCACAACCGGGTGCGCCAGTAATTGATTATAAAGATACCAAATTATTGCAACGTTTCTTAACGGAACGTGGCAAAATTGTGCCAAACCGTTTATCAACAGTATCAATCCAAAAACAGCGCGACCTTGCAAATGCAGTCAAACGCGCCCGTGCGATTGCTTTACTGCCTTACGTGAAACGCTAGGCAAAGGAAGGGATTAAAAAATGGTTCAAGTTATTCTTATTGAGCGCGTTGAGAAATTAGGTAAAATCGGCGATGTGGTTGAGGTAAAACCCGGCTATGCGCGCAATTTTCTACTGCCTAAAAATAAAGCGCTTCGTTCTACCAAAGAAAATTTGGTAGCTTTTGAAAACCGCCGTGCCGATATTGAAGCGCAAGATGGCGAAAAATCAAGTGTCGCTTCCAGATTGGCTGATACATTGAATGGCAAAGAAATTATTCTGATTCGCGCCGCCAGTGAAAGCGGTCAGCTTTACGGATCGGTAACTGCGCGTGATATTGCAACTGAAATTACCACGCAATTATCACAAAATATCACCCGAAATCAAGTGATTCTGGAAGTGCCAGTCAAACAGTTAGGTATTTTTCCGCAAAAAATCAATCTGCATGGCGATGTTAACGCCATTATTGAGCTGAATGTTGCCAAAACTGAAGATGAGGCAAAAACGCAACGGCAGAAATTAATTGATGCCGCTAATAAGCAAAAGGCAAAAGCTGAAAGAATGGCTGAAAAACCATGGGAGCAAGAAGCAGAAAAGGCTGATGCTGCTGAAACACCCGAAGCAGATGCGAAAACAGCAGATGCGCCTGAATTAGAAGCAGTTGCTGATGATGCGCCACAAGCTGATAACGCAGAAACAGCCGACACCGAAGCAACTGACGAAAAAACATAAACAGTTTTTCATCAATCTATCAACACATTGACATGCCTTATCTTACAACAAATAAGGTAGGGCATTTGTCAAGTTGATTGCTTTTTTATCCACATTTTTATACACCGATTCCTGCGATAAAATTTTGTGTTTTATTTTATCGCATCATTGGTTAAATTACCAATATGAATATCACCAACAAAAATATTGCCAACAAAATTATCGAACGCCCAGCATCAAACCTAAATATCGCTGATAATGCCGCTGCCCGCACACCGCACAATATTGACGTGGAAGCGGCTTTATTAGGCGCGTTATTGCGTAACAATAAAATTTTTGAGCAGATAAACGAAATCACCACTGCCGAACATTTTTATCATGGCGGTCATGCCCAGATTTACACCATGATTAGCCGTTTGCTAAATGATGGGCGTGTTGCCAATGAAGATACGCTTGCCCATCACGCCCAAGCCGATGATATTCTAAAAACAATCGGTGGGGCTAGCTATATCACCTCGCTTGCCGATAATGCGCTGGCGATTATTTCAGTGCAGGAATATGCGCTTTTGCTGAAAGATTTGTTTCTAAAACGTGAATTGATCAGAATCGGCGAAGATTGCGTGCTAAAAGCGGGCAGTAAAACCCATGAAACTGCTGATGAGCAAATCGAAAATGTTGAACAAAAATTATTTATCCTTGCCGAACATCATCAAAGCGAAACGCCAGTGCTAACATTAGGGCAATCTATTAAAAGTGCGCTTGATACGATGGATAAAGCGATTCGCAATGAAGGAAAATTAACAGGTGTTTCCACAGGTTTGAAAGATTTAGATGCGGTATTGGGCGGCTTGCAAAATTCTGATTTAATTGTGCTAGCGGGTCGCCCCAGCATGGGCAAATCAGCGATGGCGTTGAATATCGGCTATCATGCCGCCAAAATATTTAAGCAATTATATGATGAAAATGGCAATGAAAACGGACATGAGGGCGCAAAGGTTGCGGTGTTTTCATTAGAAATGTCTGCCGAACAAATTGCATCGCGTTTATTGGCGGCGGCAAGTGAAACCAATAGCGTTTCATTGCGACGCGGGCAAATCAACCAAGAACAATTCAACCGCGTTGCCCGTAAAGCGCAAGAGATTGATAAATTACCGCTTTATATTGATGAAAGTTCAATGCTAACGGTAGGCAAAATCAGGCAGAGGGCGCGCCGCTTTAAGCGCAGGCAGGGGTTAGATTTTATCATTATCGACTATTTACAATTATTGCAAGTAAGCTCAAGTGAGCGCGCTGATAATCGCGTGCTAGAAATATCAAACATGACGCGGCAATTAAAAGGCTTGGCACGCGAATTAAATATACCGATTCTTATCTTATCGCAATTATCGCGGGCGGTAGAAAATCGCGACCCACCTATCCCCCATCTTGCCGATTTGCGTGATTCGGGCGCGATTGAACAAGATGCCGATGTGGTTGCGTTTATCTATCGCCCTGAATATTATCTGCAACGCCAGCCACCAGAACGGCGCGAGAATGAGACGGCAGAAAAATTTGATGACCGTTACCAAAATTATCAGCATCGGCTGGAAGAAAGTCGCAATAAGGCACAACTCCATATCGCCAAGCATCGACATGGCGAAACGGGCGTGGTTGACCTTTACTTCAACCCCGAATTTGCCCTTTTCAGCGATTTAGAAAAACGCTATGATTAGCAGATGCCGAATCTGTTGATTGATAAGAAGGCACTGATTGCCAATTACCATTATTTGCAACAGCAAACGGAGGCTGGCGTTACAGTCAACCCTGTGGTAAAGGGCAATGCCTATGGGCTGGGTGCCGATTTGATTGCGCCGCTATTATGTGAGGCGGGGGCGAATTTTTTCTTTACTGCCCATTTTGAAGAAGCATTACAGCTAAAGCAGAATCCAACGTTACAAAATGCAGGTTTCGCTGTGTTTAATGGTTTTGTGCAAAATGGCGCAACCGTGCGCGACTATATCGCGCATGGTATCACGCCAGTGTTTAATAGCATCGGGCAAATGCAAGCATGGCGAGACACTATCGGTAACGTGGTGCAAGATACGCCCTACCCGACATTTTTGCATATTGATAGCGGTATGAATCGGTTAGGCATTTCCTATGATGAAATCTTACAGCAATGTGAGAATAAAGAATTTTATAATTTACTCAAACAGGTGAATGTCACGCGCATATTATCGCATTTATTAGCGTCTGACGACCCTGCATCACCCTATAACGCCCGACAATTAAAAAAATTGCAACATTTGCAACAAAGAATTGATATACCGATGATTGTCTCCAATTCCGCTGGTATTATGCTTGGCAAAGATTATCATTTTGCAGGGGTAAAGCCCGGTGCGGCACTTTACGGCATTTACCGCGATATGTTTCCAAAATTACAACATGTGATTGATTTGGAGGCACCCATTATTCAAATCAATTCACTCAAAAAAGGCGAATCGATTGGCTATGATGCTGTTTTTATTGCTCCGCATGATATGATAACTGCCACGATTGAATGTGGTTATGCCGATGGCTATTTGCGCTATGGTGAGAAAAACATCGCCCATAAAACCCGTAATGTGCTCATTGATGATGCGATAGCACCGCTGATTGGTCGCGTATCAATGGATGTAATTATTGTTGATATCACAAAAATTGCACAAAAAAAATCGATTTCACTTGGAAAAATGGCTAAATTGATTTGGAAAAATTATGATATTAACAATATTGCATATGATACGGGGACAATCCCACATGAATTCTTGACCTTTTTCTCAAAAAGAGTTAAACGGGTGATGGTAAATTAATTATGCAATGTGTAAGGAAAGTGTAATGACACGAATTTTTGATTTTTTTGGTGATATTGGCAGTGTTCTCATTCGTTTTTTTGAGATGCTAGGTGAAATTGTGCTGTTTGCCTTAAATGGTGTCTCGCATTTTTTTCGCCCACCTTTCTATCTGAATATTTTATGGCGACAATTGCTTGAAATTGGCTATTTCTCGCTCCCCGTTGTTGGCATGACCACACTTTTTTCAGGCATGGTGTTAGCATTGCAAAGCTATTCAGGCTTCCAAGCTAATTTTGCCGAAGCCACAGTGCCAGTATTGGTGGTGGTGGCAATTACCCGTGAATTAGCGCCAGTGCTTGCTGGGTTGATGGTGGCAGGCAGAATCGGTGCATCGATGGCAGCAGAATTAGGCACAATGCGCGTGACTGAACAAATTGATGCGCTTGGCACATTGCAAACAGATCCCTTCAAATATCTGATTGCACCGCGCCTATTAGCAGGTATGCTGATGTTACCTTTCTTAGTGCTGATTGGCGACATTTTAGGTATAATGGGCGGTTTTATTGTAGGTGCATATAAGCTTAACCTTAACCCAATTATTTTCATCACCAATAGCCGTGAAGCATTAGATACAGTGGGTGTGGTTTCGGGCATCGTAAAAGCGGCAGTGTTCGGCTTTGTTGTTAGTTTAATGGGTTGTTATCATGGCTTTAACTCATCAGGTGGTGCGCGTGGTGTTGGCACGGCAACAACCAATGCGGTGGTCAGTGCATCTATCTTAATTTTGATATTTAACTATTTTATCACAGAACTATTCTTCTCTCGGTAAAAAATCATATGAAAGCAATGAATAATGAATAATGAATCGAAAAATCCTTCTGAGCCTCTGAAAATTGAGTTGAAGAATGTTAAACGCCATTTTGGCAAGAAAAAAGTGCTAGATGGTGTGGATTTGACTGTCAAAGATGGTGAATCAGTCGTTATCATCGGTGGTTCAGGCACAGGTAAATCGGTAACGTTAAAATGTATATTAGGATTACTCACCCCGCAAGAAGGCAATATTTTTTTTGACGGACAATCAATCGTAGGGATTAAAAAATCAGAGCGCGACCGCGTTAATAATAAAATCGGTATGTTATTTCAATATGCGGCATTATTCGATAGTCTTAATATCTGGCAGAATGTAGCTTTTGGGCTAATTTACGGACAAGGTATGGCAAAACATGAAGCTTATGATATTGCCATTGAACGGCTTGCCGATGTAGGGTTAGGCGAAGATGTTGCACCATTAATGCCCGATGAAGTATCAGGTGGTATGAAGAAACGTATTGCATTAGCGCGCGCGATTGCCACCAAACCTGAGGTTATCTTTTTTGATGAACCAACCACTGGTCTTGACCCCATCACTGGCGATGTAATTAACGAGCTTATTCGTGATTGCGTAAAAAATATCGGCGCGACTGCCCTTTCTATCACCCATGATATGAGTTCGGTGCGTAAAATCGCTGACCGCGTTGCCATGCTTTATCAAGGCAAAATTATCTGGTGTGATACAGTAGAAGCAATGGATAAAACCGATAACCCCTATGTAAGACAATTTATTACTGGTTCAGCCGAAGGCCCGATTAAAACCAACCCCCGTCAATAGATGATGGTTAACAAACAAGGCGTCAATAAGTGATGCGTCAATAAATAATGACCAAAAAAATAGCAACTCTCTTCTTTTGCAAATCATGTGGTGTGGAATATCGACAATGGGAGGGTAAGTGTCGTGCCTGCGGTGATTGGAACAGCATCATCGAAGCACCTACCCCTACATTATCGCCCGTTGGTGGCTTTCAGCAAGCAAAAACAAGTAAAATTCGTGGCAATCATGATAGCGCAAATTTATTCACACCACTTGGTTTAAGCGACACTATCACAGAAGAATATCTGCCCACTGGCATGGATGAGTTTGACCGCACCATTGGTGGTGGTATTGTGCCGGGTGGGGTAACTTTAATTTCTGGTGACCCTGGCATTGGTAAATCCACGCTGATTTTACAGATTACGGGCTTATTGGCAAAAAATAAAAAATGCGTCTATATTTCGGGTGAAGAATCACCGCATCAAATTAATTTACGTGCGAAACGGCTTAACATTCCTAATGGTTCTATGCAACTTGCCAGCCATTATGATTGCGATGTTTTATTGCAGGCACTTGACCAAGTCAAGCCCGATTTTGTGGTGATTGATTCGATTCAAACATTGGCAAGCGGGCAAGCGCAAGGTGCACCCGGTAGTATCACGCAAATTAGAACCATTACGCAAATGCTGGTGCATTATGCCAAAGCGAATCATTGCGCGATGATGTTGGTAGGGCATGTTACCAAAGAAGGCAATATTGCTGGGCCACGCCTATTAGAGCATATGGTTGATACTGTGCTTTATCTTGAAGGCGATAAGAATCAATATTATCGCCTGCTTCGCACCATTAAAAATCGTTTTGGTGCAACTGATGAAACTGGTATTTTTGACCTACGGCAAGATGGCATGCATGAAGTGCCAAACCCTTCGGCTATTTTCACCTCAAATGAAAATATTGACAGCCCCGGTAAAGCCGTCTGTGTTACCACCACTGGCACCCGTCCGCTGATGGTAGATATTCAAGCGTTGGTTGCTTCTTCAATTTATCCTATGCCCAAACGCACGGCACTGGGTTTTGATAGTGCAAGGCTAGATATGATTATCGCGATTTTAGAAAATCATGCGGGCTATGTGTTTGCAGGGCATGATATTTACTTAAATGTAGCAGGTGGTTTGAAAATTCGCGAGCCTGCTGCCGATTTAGCGGCGGCGGCGGCATTGATTTCGGCATTATTAGGGCGCGCTTTACCACATAATATCTCTTTTGCAGGCGAGTTAGGGCTTTCTGGCGAGGTGCGCGCCGTGAATTTATGGGAATTGCGTGTTAAAGAAGCAAAAAAAATGGGCTTTGTTAAGGTGATATTACCACCACCCATCTTGCTAAATGATGCTGATGACGTTACAACAAAGGATAAATTCATTGATATCATGCGTTCGGTGCATCAATTTCCGTCGCTGATGAAAGATTTAAGTTAGCGAGCCATAAAAACTCCTATGAATATTACTGACCCTTTACTATATGATACAATCGCCATCACTTGCGTGATTGTATCAATCTTTCTATCACTAACAAAAGGATTGGTGCGCGAATTGATATCGCTTACTGAATGGGTGTTGAGTTTCTGGCTGACTTATCTATTTCACGATATTGCCGCCGATATGCTTACCGCCTATATCCCCATTAATTCCGTTGCCCAGCTGGCTGGAGTGGCAAGCACATTTATCGTTTTTTGGCTGTTGCTATATTTTGTTGGCAAAAAAATTGTTTCGGCGTTACGCACCAAAATTCCTGCCAAAGCCGATATGCTAGGCGGTATTCTTTTCGGGGCATTACGGGGCATTGCATTGCCTATCATTATTTTTAACCTGATATTACTCTTCAGCATATCACGCGATATGCAACATGCTATTCTTAAAAGTCATAGCTATCAATTCACTCAAAGAATTAGCGAACATCTGTTTGGGATAACACCACAAACCATTATTGAACGCACCAATAAAGATATAGAACAACAAATATAGGAAATACAATGCAAGATTCTGATACAAATATATTGAATGATAAGCACACACCATGGGATGATAAATTGCATGAAGAATGTGCCGTATTTGGCATTGCCTTTTCATCCGAAGCTGCAAAATTAGCAGTGCTAGGGTTACATGCCATGCAACATCGTGGGCAGGAAGCCACTGGCATTTTAAGCAGTGATGGCAAAAAATTCCATGTCCATCGCGCGATCGGCATGGTAGGTGATGTATTTTCTGACCCGAATATTGTCAATAAGCTGGCGGGCAAATTAGCGCTTGGGCATAACCGCTATTCCACCACTGGTAACACAACGCTTGCCAATATCCAGCCCATGTTTGCCGATATGGAAACTGGCGGTTTAGCGATTGCCCATAATGGTAATTTCACCAATGCGCTCACTTTACGAAAAAGTCTGATTCAAGAGGGGGCGATTTTTCAATCCACCTCTGATACCGAGATTTTACTGCATTTGGCATCACGCACATCTGGCACAATGGAGCAAAGATTGATTGATGGCTTGACACAATTAGAAGGTGCGTTTTCAATCGTCGCACTCACCGAAAATCATCTGATTGGTGTGCGCGACCCTTATGGTGTGCGCCCTTTATTATTGGGGCAATTAGGTGATAGCTATATTTTAGCATCGGAAAGCTGTGCCTTTGATATTATGGGGGCAAAACATATCCGCGATATTGAGCCCGGTGAAATGGTGACCATCGGGCTTGGTAGTATTAATAGTCAATTTCCTTTTGCCAATAAGCCTTCTAAATTTTGTATTTTTGAATATATCTATTTTTCGCGTCCAGATTCTTTGATTAATCATCAGCCCGTTTATCAAATCCGTAAAAATATTGGGCGCGAATTGGCGAAGCAAGCAAAAATTGATGCTGATTTGGTGGTGCCAGTGCCTGATTCAGGCATTCCTTCGGCATTGGGCTATGCCGAAACTTCCGGCATCCCATTTGATTATGGTATCATCCGCAACCATTATATTGGGCGCACTTTCATTGAACCTTCCGATGAAATTCGGCATTTGGGGGTGAAGCTAAAACATAACGCCAATCGTGGTATTTTGAATGATAAAAGCATCGTTTTGGTCGATGATTCCATTGTGCGTGGCACAACTTCTAAAAAAATTGTGGAGATGCTTCGCATGGCAGGGGTGCGAAAAATTCATATGTTAATTGCCTCGCCCCCTACCACTCATTCTTGTTTTTATGGGGTTGATACGCCTGAACGTTCCGAATTACTGGCCGCACAACATGATATTGAAACCATGACAAAATTACTTGGGGTGGATTCGCTACAATTCATTACGATGGATGGTTTGTATCAGGCAGTCAGCAATACCAAACGCGATAATGACAATCCACAATTTTGTGATGCCTGTTTTAGTGGCGACTACCCGATTAGCGTCAAAGATAATGACGCAGGGGTGGATAAACAATTATCACTGCTTTCAAATCACTTGCCGCGTTAATCAATGTCTGTTTTTACCGATAAAATTATCCTTGTCACGGGTGCTAGCCGCAATATTGGCTATCATTGTGCCAAAAAGTTAGCGGCGCAAGGCGCGCAGATTATCGCCACTGCCCGTACCACAGGCGGGCTTGAAGCATTAGATGACGACATATGCGAAAATGATGGTAAGAAACCAGTTTTAGTACCGTTTGACCTCAATGATTTTGATAAGATTGATGCACTTGGCGCCAGTCTGTTTCAGCGTTTTGGCAAGCTAGATGGGCTTATCATGAATGCGGGCATATTGGGTGGCACGCTCACCCCCATTGCCCATATTCAACCTGAAAAATGGCAAGAAACCCTAAATGTTAATCTCACTGCCAATTACCGCTTGCTTCGTAGTTTAGAATTACTGCTAAAGCAAGCCGAAAAAAGCGCGGTGCTAGCGGTGATTGATGATAAGCCCCGTCCCTTTTGGGCGCAATATCAGGTGAGCAAAGCAGGGCTAATCGCATTAATGGAATGCTACCAACAAGAAATGCAAAAAAGCACGGTCACTATCGGCACATTCTGCCCGCCTGCGACTGCTAGCAAATTACGCAAAACCGCCTTCCCCGGTGAGGATACAACACAATTACAAACGCCCGAACAAACGGCTGATGAGATTATCACGCATTTTGAGGGTTTGTTTTAGCAGGTGATACTGACTATTTTCTTGCAGATATAAAATAATTTTGTTATATTACCGAGATAAGGCTGGCAGATTGCTCTGCCAGCCTCACTCGGACTAAAAGAGAGTTATTGCTATCATCAGTTTAACTCTCTTTTTATACCGAAAAAGAATTATCATTTTCATGACATTGTCCTTTCGATATATCAGCTTGCTTTGTTGCTAGCTGATGCTAATAATTTAATTTAACTGGCAAAAATTGTCAATTATGCTAACGCAAATCTGATTGATGATTTTGCACCACTTGCGTCCTCATGGCCTGTAATATTTTAGCGCGTTTAATACAGCCTGTAATCTTGCCATTTGCATCAACTACTGGCAAAGCAGGGTCGGCATTAAGCTCTAGCAACTCCCATATTCGTGGTAAATCATCTTCTGATAGTGCATTACGATTAATGCCCATCACATCAAAACATGATTTATTTTCGGTACCATGATAGCGCGATAATTGTTGCCAACCAATGATACCAATAAAGCGATTATCATGTTCATCAGTAACGAATAAAACAGATTGCTCATTCTTATCTTCCAGTAATTTATAGGCTTCCGATAAATGCCGCTGTCCACCAATACTGATAGCGGGTTCAATCAAATCAGTTAACTCAAATTGATATTGCTTTCGCTTTGATTGCCACCAATTACCGCCCATCGCTTGAGTAAGCGTTTGCGAATAAAATGAATTAGAAAACACCACCGATACTGTCTGGGTTGTAAAAATCACCGCAAGCAAGGTTGCAAACACAATCTCAAACTGTCCATTATGTTCAATCACAAATAAGATGCCCGTGAGTGGTGCACCCAAAATACTGGCGATAAATCCTGCCATGCCCACCACCATAAATAACACTTGATGATTGATGCCACTTTGAAACAAACCATCAAATATATTGCCGCCGATTGTGCCATAAATGCCACCAAAAATCAGGCATAACGTCCATACCCCACCGCCCAAACCAAAGCCGATAGTGGTTACCGATGCCAGTAATTTTATCGCAAAAATCGCTATCACCGTTAACAATGCAGGATTACCAAATAGCTGTAGATAGATATTATCGTAACCAACCCCTAACACATAAGGATAATTCACCGCAATCAGTGCCAGCAAAACCCCACCTATCATGGTGCGGTAGAGTGCCGAAATTTTCTTTCTTTCGGTAAATTCATAAATCCATGTGCTGAGCGTTACAAAGCAACCGCCAATCAACCCGATGCTGATGCCGAAGATAATCATTGCGGGGTAAATCCAGTGAGTTGTTATCATATCATGATGCAAAAATTGCGGAATATAAAACGCGCCTTGTTCGCCATAAATCAAGTAACTCAACAATAAGCCACCACCACCGCCAATGGTGAGTGGTAAAATATAATGCACCCTGCCACCGCGCCCAACAACCACCTCCCAAGCGAATAATGCGCCTGCTAATGCCGTGTTAAACGATGCGCCAATAGCGCCTGCGGCCACACAGCCAACTAATAACACATGATATTGGCTGCTTACCCGTAATTTTATCAAAATGGGCGTTAATAATGACACCGCAAAATGGATTGCTGGTCCCTCTCTGCCCGAAGATGCCCCCAAACACAAAGTGAGCTTATGCAATAATCCGTTGAGCAACCCTTCTTTCAGCGATAAATGCCCATTTCTGATCGCGCAGGCTTCAACCACCCCCGCCACGCCAAATGGACGCTTATAGCGCATATAGCCCGCAATCACGCCTGCCAATAATCCTGCTAATAATAAAGGTACGGCAATTCGCCACCATGCAAAATCTTCGGCAAGGGCGAGGGTTTCGCTCCCAAAAATCAACCGATGCCCCAATCTGATGATATATAAAAACCACAGCGCAATCGCACCGCCAAATATGCCTGCTAGCAATGCTAAAAAATCAATATAAAAAAAGCGTCCGAATGGAAGATATTGATTTCTATACATAAGATACTCCTTTCCCTAACGCTTTTGTGTCTTGAGTTTATCCCTTATGTTTTTCGCATAGGCTAAACATTGTTCATCTGTTGCCACACATCCACCACGCGCCCACCATTTGCGGGTGCCATTAAGGATTATACCCATTTCTTTATTTTTTGCCACCCCCTCGCGCAATAAAATCTTTGCCTTTAGCGGAAAATCTGACGACTGCCACGCTTCAATGATAGCGCGCAATTCAGCAAATTTTTCGGTGGACAATCTATCATCAGATATTTGGTGCAATAATAAATGCGCCAATGATAAATCCTTCCCGCTCATATCAAGCTGTTCGTAAAGCATTGCTATTGCATCTGCCTCATGATAAAATCCCTCTCTCGTCAGCAAATAATTCAAGGTTTTTTCTGCCTGCCTACTCAAGCGTAAAACGCGCTGTAATTGTGCCGCATTAACGCCCGCCACACCATGATAGAGACTTGCCACTATCAGTAAAAACCGCCTATCATGACTTAATTGGTCATGACTTAATTGGTCATCATTTAATACGACACCTTTCAGTAACGCCTGTATCTTTGGCACTATCGCGATATTTTGAGTGATTTTTGGCAAAGGTTCGGGTAAAAACTTAAAAATCGGTCGCGCATTTTGTAACGCATCGTAAGCGTATGGCGCAGGCAACCAACGGCGCAATTCTTGACAGAGACGCTCACCTGATATTTTGCATAACCCTTGCCCATGCTGATAACAAGCATCACGTGCCTCACTATCGGTGGTAAATTCTGGTAATTCGGCTTGAAAGCGAAATAACCGCAAAATACGTAAGTAATCTTCCTCAATCCGTTTGGCAGGCACACCAACAAAGCGCAATAAACGTTTATCAATATCGGCACGCCCGTTATGATAGTCGCTAATATTGCCCTCATCATCCATATAAAGCGCATTGATTGTAAAATCACGCCTTTTGGAATCTTCGGCAAAATTATTGGCGGGCTCAATTTTAGCATGGCGGCCATCAGTTTCAACATCACGGCGTAAGCAGGCAATTTCGTAATATTCTTCGCTGCTAAACACCGCCTGAATCACACCAAAAGCGCGCCCTATCTGTAGATATTTAATGTTATTTTTGCTTAATGCGTCAATAATTTGCGTATCTGATAGGGTGCAGACCAAATCAATATCGCTCACCTTGCGTCCCAATAAATAATTACGCACCGCACCGCCTACAACGCGCCATTCCCCGCCCGCATCGACTAGACTTTTTGTCACTTTTTGCAGATTAGGCTTTGATAAAAAATTCGGTTTTTGCATAACATTAAAACCACCCCAAATTAAAAACAACCCATTAAAAACAACCCATTAAAAACAACCAAGTGAGAATTCATGCCCTGCTGATTGCAATATCATTTCTTGCTGATTATTCGGCAAATCACGTATTTTGGCAATCTCCACCAGATGATAAAATACCGAACGGGTGATAAGCCCCTGTAACCTGCCACGCAACGTCATCAGCGGCAGAGGCGGTGCATCAACCTTGTTCGCCATTTGTAACGGATGGTCGCCATCAAGCCTTACCCATTCATCAAGATTACTTCTAAAATGCAAGCCATCATCCCTTTGCTGATATTCCACAAACGTAAAAGGCACAACATCTACTTGAATTCTACCGCGTTCAGCAGGCGTTACCAGCCAATAATCACCCTTATCGTCACGGTGCATCACCGATGCAAACAGCTTGCATAACGGCTTGCGCCCGATGGGTGAGTTTTGATACAGCCATGTGCCATCGGTTAATATTCTTATCGCTAAATCGCCACAATAATTTGGCATCGGAAACGGTAAATCAACACCTATCAGTGGCACATCAGCTACAATATTATTCGGCTGATTCAGCCCACCACCGATATTTTTTAGCGCATTTTGCGCCTCTTGATATTCTCGCTGGGGATATGTTTTGTTATCGCTGATATTAGGCAAACTCTACCACAGCATCAATTTCCACGCTCACTCCCAAAGGTAGCGAGCCTGCACCCATAGCAAAACGGCTATGCCTGCCCTTATCGCCAAACACTTCCACCATTAAATCCGATGCGCCATTAATCACTTTAGGGTGATTGGTGAAATCAGAGGTTGCATTAACAAAACCACCTAATTTAACAATTCGCACCACCCTATCTAAATCGCCATCTAGTGCTGCTTTTGCCTGTGCGATAATACCAATCGCGCATAATTTTGCTGCTTCAATGCCCTGATCTTGCGATATATCAGAACCTAGCTTGCCCTGATAAGCAAAGCTGCCATCTTTCATTGGTAATTGCCCCGATATAAAAATCAAATTACCACTGATACAAAAGGGCACATAATTTGCAGCAGGTGCCGCCGCTTCTGGCAATTCTATGCCCAATTCCGCTAATTTATCATCAATCATGCCCATAATATATTCCTAACCGTTAAAATGAATGAATATTTTATTTATGCCTTAGCTGTCTGATAATGACAACAAAAAAAACAATTAAGGGTAACATATTTTGTATAATTTTGCTATGATGCGCTACTAAATGATAACCCTGATTGATTTGCACCATGTACCATATCGCCAATGTGCTGAGCCTTAATGCGCCTCATCATAAAACATTACCGATTATTTATGATTCTCCGCATTCGGGCAGCATTTTACCTAAAGATTTTACTGTGCGGGCAAGCAATACCGATATAAAACAATCGGAGGATAATTTTGTTGATATGTTATTCGAACAAGCGCCACAACATCATGCGTTTTTGTTGAAAGCCTTGTTTTCACGCGTTTATATTGACCTCAACCGCGATAAAACTGATATTGACCCAAATCTTGTTGAACCTACCCTTATTGAATCCGTCTCGCGCGATAATAGCGATATTGCCTATCTGCCTAGTAATAAATCAAATGCGGGGCATGGGCTTATTTGGAAAAAAACCAATTCGGGCGCCATGCTTTACGATAAATTGCTTACCCAAAGCGATATTCAACATAGAATTGAGAATTACTGGCAACCCTATCATCAGCTGTTAGAACGGCTTTATCGTAAACTATACCGTCAATTCCATTATGTGTTGCATCTCAACTGCCATTCCATGCCATCATCTGCGCTTAATGCCAGTGATATTGCCAATGACATTGATATTATTTTAGGCGATGGTTATGGGCAGACCAGCCACCCTGCCATCAATGATTTTTTGCAAGAAAGCTTTGTCAAACACGGCTTCAAAGTGCGAATGAATGTGCCGTATTCAGGTGGCTATATTGTACAGAATTATGCCAATCCCAATAATGATTGCTATGCGGTGCAAATCGAAATTAACCGTGCGCTTTATATGGATGAACAAAAGCTTGTCCCGAACAATCATTTTACTATTATCAAGCAAAAATTGCAAAGCATCATGCAAGATATCGCCAATTATGTGGAGACAGAATTAAGCCATGAATATTCTTACGCTGCGGAATAATATTGATAGGCTAGATAATGCACTGCTTGAAACATTAGAACAACGTTTTGAACTGGTGCATGAAATTGGCTTACAAAAAGATAAAAGCTTTTATGTGGGGCGCCCTATCCGCGAAGCCGAGCAACTCACCCGTTGGATGAGTGATTTTCCAGACCTGCCCTTGCCTACTTTGCTAGCGATTTTTCGGGCATTGGTTACCACTGCTATCACCAAAGAAGTAACGCATTTCACCGTGCATAGCGCGTGCCAAACCGAAACCATTGCCAGCCGCTATTATGGGGTTGCCGATATTGCCTGCTATCAACATGCCAAACAATTATTCACTGCGCAACATGCTGCCGATAATAACAATAATAAGCATTTTATTAGCATCATTCCGCTAGATGATGCTAGCTATTGGCACAATGAAACTATCGGTAAAAATCTGTTTATCATTGAAGCCTTACCGATTGAAACCATACAAAAAAAAGCGGTGATTTTAGGATATTTGCCTGATGAATTTATCCCACATAATCATCTATTTTACTGTGATGATGCCGATAGTTTGCCCGCTAATTTATCGCGTGATATTGCGGTTTTTGCCGATATGGGCGCCAATACAGACAATAAGATAATCTATTGCTACCATAGCAGTGAGAATTGGCAAACAGCCAAACAAAAATTACAAAACCAATCGGGTAAGCCACTTGCAATCACCTATCTTGGTGGTTATAGTGATTCGGTGCAAAACGCATTGAAAAATAGTAACATATAGGCAATATAAAATATGGTGTCATTATCGGCAAAACCCTATCTGGAATCGATTGGTATTTATCAAGCAGGCGTACAAGCAGGCGATGAATTGCCTGATATTAATCTTTCTGCTAACGAAAACCCTTACGGTTGCTCTGAAAAGGTTCGCAATCATATTGCAGATTATATAACACACACGGCACCACATACATTCAGCCTCTATCCCGAACAAGGCTCACTACAATTACGCATGGCAATCGCTGATAAATACGGGCTTCCCTATCAAAATATCCTATGTGGCAATGGGTCAGATGAGCTTATCGCGCAAATTGCGGCATCATTCTTGAATGTGGGCGACCATCTGCTACATTCGCAATATGGCTTTGCCTGTTATCCGCTAGCAGCAAAAAAACATGGTGCAGTGCCGATTGCGCTTGCAGAGGATAATTTCACGCTTACAGCTGATACCATCATCAATGCGATTACTGATAAGACCAAAATCATCATGCTTGCCAATCCCAACAATCCTACTGGTTTTTATATGAATCAAGCACAGTTGCGGGAATTACATCAGCGTATTCCGCCCGATATTGTGCTGATGATTGATGAAGCCTATGCCGAATATGTTGATGAGAATAACCTCGCCAATGATAAGGAACATGCCACATTAGTTTTGGCAAGAAACGCAGAAAATATTGTGGTAACCCGTACATTTTCAAAAGCGCATGGCTTGGCAGGATTGCGAATTGGTTGGTGCTATGGGTCAGATATTATCATCAATGCCATGCTTAAAATTGCCGAACCGTTTAATGTTAATTTGCTGGCGCAACAGGCGGCGATGGTTAGCCTGCATAGTGATGATTTTATCGCACAATCGGTTGAAGATAATGCCAAAATGAAACAATTTTTGATGCATGAATTGCCGAAATATGGGTTGAATCCTCTGCCCTCGCAAGGTAATTTTTTGCTATGCCATGCGGGTAGCACACAACGCGCACAAGATATTTTCAGTCAATTAAAGGCACAAAAAATCTTATTACGCCATACCAAAAGCATGAATTTACCCGAATATTTGCGTATCACCATCGGTAGTATTCAGCAAAATAACCGCTTGCTAGACGCGCTAAAAAACATCAAATGAAACATATCAAATGAAACATATCAAATGAATCAGGCATTTTCCCATATCGCCATTATCGGATGCGGGCTGATTGGCAGTTCAATCTTACATGCGATTAACCGATATTATCAGCAAAATCAGCAAGCAAAACCACGCTTGCATATCATTGATAATAACCCTGCTCATCTGGCACAGGCACAGGAATTAAAGCTAGGCGATGACTATTATGCTGATGCCGCACAAGGCGTACAGCTTGCCGATTTTATCATTCTAGCATCCCCCGTAGGCGCGTATGCTAGCATTGCCACACAGATTGCAGACCATATTCAGCCAAGCGCGCTCATCAGTGATGTTGGCTCTACCAAACAGACTATCATCGCCCAATTACGCGCCATATTGCCCGCCCATTGCAGTTTTATTGCCGCACACCCCATTGCAGGCACCGAAAATTCAGGGCCCAGTGCGGGCTTTGCCAATCTGTTTGATGGTCGTTATGTAATTATAACGCCTGATAATGATACCCCAGATTTACAGTTGCAAAAATTAACAGAATTTTGGCAAAATTTAGGCGCGATGATTGAAATTATGTCTGCACCACGTCACGATAAGGTGCTTGCGATTACCAGCCATTTACCGCATCTTATCGCGTACACCATTGTGGGTACGGCACGCAATTTAGAGAATGAATTGGATAGCATTGAGAATAATGGTAGCACACCCGATAGCCGAGACGTTATCCGTTTTT
This sequence comes from Alphaproteobacteria bacterium, assembly GCA_022599575.1. Taxonomy (GTDB): domain Bacteria; phylum Pseudomonadota; class Alphaproteobacteria; order JABAAW01; family JAHZMA01; genus JAHZMA01. The sequence continues at coordinate 18,268 of JAHZMA010000001.1, forward strand.
CGGCGGGTGGTTTTCGCGATTTTACCCGTATCGCCGCCTCTGACCCTATCATGTGGCGCGATGTGTTTCTGCATAACCGCGATGCTGTGCTTGAGCTTTTGGCAAATTTCCGAAATGATTTAGATTTTTTAACCAAAGCGATTGAAACCAGCGATAGTGACGCATTGGAAAAATGGTTCACCGATACCAGAATTATCCGCCGCCAGATTATTGAAGAAAAGCAAGCGGGGCAATTTATCGCAACCGAAAACAAACAAAAAAAATAAACAAAATAGGAGGAAGCAATGAAAGCAACATTAATCATTATCGGTTCAGGACCTGCGGGCTACAGTGCCGCCATTTATGCCGCACGCGCTGGCTTAAACCCCGTGATGATAAGCGGTTTAGAACAAGGCGGGCAATTAATGATTACCACTGATGTTGAAAATTATCCGGGCTTTGCTGATATTATTCAAGGTCCGTGGCTAATGGAACAGATGAAAATTCAAGCCGAAAAAGTTGGCACAAAAATTATCAATGATACCATTAACAAGGTTGATTTCACCTCTGGCAAACCATTCATAATGCAAGGCGATAGTGGCGATGAATATCATGCCGATGCGGTGATTATCTGCACGGGTGCAAAAGCGCGCTGGTTGGGACTTGAATCGGAAGAAAAATTCAAAGGCTTTGGCGTTTCGGCATGTGCCACTTGTGATGGTTTTTTCTATCGCAATAAAAAAGTCGCGGTAATTGGCGGCGGTAATACCGCAGTTGAAGAAGCACTCTATCTTACCAATCATGCGACAAAAGTGATATTGGTGCATCGGCGTGACCAATTACGCGCTGAAAAAATCTTGATTGACCGTTTGCTGAATCATCCGAAAATTGAGGTGATTTGGAATCATGTGCTAGATGAGGTTTTAGGCGATGCCCCTCCTGAAATTGTTGGCCCACCAAACGTAACCGCCATGCGTTTGAAAGATACTGCCAATCATCAAACGCAAACCATCGATATTGACGGTATTTTTATTGCCATTGGGCATAGCCCCGCCACTGATATTTTCAAAGGGCAGATTGCTATGGATGATGCGGGCTATCTTATCGTCAAGCCTGATGCCACCCATACCAATATTGACGGTATTTTTGCCGCAGGCGATGTGCATGATACCATCTATCGCCAAGCCGTTACTGCCGCTGGCAGAGGTTGCATGGCGGCGCTTGATGCCGAAAAATATCTTGCCGCACTTTAATTTTACATGCAATCAATGGCAAAATATGGCATAATGCCATATTAATAATATAGGGTTATTATAGGGGCTTACCGCATGAATATCACGCCTACCATATTGATTTTTTTAATCATAATACTTGTCGTTGTGTTAGGTATGGTGGTGTTTTTCCGCTTGGCAGTGCAAAATCTGGCGCGCGTCTTTGCGATATTTCTGCCCTTTAATATTCAAATCTTTGCCAGTGTTAGCCATATGGCGCTTGATAATGCTAAAAACAATCATGCCATTAAAAAATTACTGCATGACCTTAAAAAACAGGCAAAACTCAGCAATGCGCCGCAAGTTTCCAGTATTTACTTAAATCATAAGGGTGCTGTACGTCTGTTTGATGTGCATTATGTGTACAGGTTCGGGGTTGCCACCCTATGTCTTACCGATGTTACCGATATTGAAATTCTACAAAATAAATTAGCAACCAGAATTGGTGCTGAACATCAGGTATTTAACAATCTCAATATCGGCATTAATATTCTTGATGAAAGTGGCCGATTGCTATTTTGCAATGCGGTACAAAATAAAATCTGGGGCACACCCGATATTACTGCAGGGGTTGCGTTAGATGATTTATTGCAAATTCTTCAAAACAACAAAACATTGCCCAAAACATTGGAGAGTGATGATTTTATCGCCTCTGAACAAAATTTATTAAATAACCTTACCGAGCCGACAACGCAAATTCTGTATCTACCTGATGGGCGCATTATTCAACGTATTAGTACGCCCTATCCCGATGGCGGTATTTTTCAATCAAGCGAAGATATTACTGAAATCACCAAATTAGAACAAGATATCCGCGGCTTGTTAAGCGTATATCGTAATACATTGGATAATATTCAAGAAGGCATTGCAGTCTTCAATGATAAGGGTTTCTTGCAATTATCAAACCCTGTTTTTGCTCAAATATGGCATTTGAAAACCAATTTCGTCAATAGCGCACCACATTATGAGGTTTTACTAGAAAAAATCTTGCATCTGCTAAGGCGTGATGTTGAAATAAATCATTTCAAAAATCGTATCGGCAAGCTGATTAAAAAAAGGCGTGGTTTAGAAACACGCATTCATCTGAAAAGCGGTGCGGTAATCCGCATGGTGGCATTGCCGATTTCCGAACAACGTTTGTTATTAATTTTCCGCGATATTACTCTGCAAGAGCAATACCGTATCTTGCCTGATGCGCGCGAAAAACAAAGTGCATAATTTATATTTGATGATATTACTGGTTTTATCTTGCTAAATATTACTGATTTATCATTGCATTTATCTGCCAATAAGTTTGTTCATGCTATTTTGCAAAACATCACCCTTACCATCAATAAGGGCGAGACATTGGCGCTGATTGGGCAAAGCGGTGCGGGTAAAACCATGACTGCCTATGCGTTGATGAATCTGTTACCTGCCGATGCTATAATGAGTGGCAATATTGAACTTAACGGGCAAAATTTACAACATGAAGACATGACCCAGATACGTGGCAATAAAATCGCCATGATTTTTCAGCATCCGCAACATGCTTTTAACCCACTTCATACAATTGGCACACAAATCGCTGAAAGCCTATGGATACATCAGCGCATCACATCACCAGATGCGCCCCATATCATTGCCGACCAGCTGTTACAAGTGGGGTTGCGATATCCGTTCGATATTATGCAAAAATATCCGCATCAGCTTTCGGGCGGACAATGCCAGCGGGCAATGATTGCGATGGCACTCATCAACAAACCTGATTTACTGATTGCCGACGAGCCTACCACCGCTTTAGATGCTGTGTTGCAACATCAGATTTTAGATTTATTGCTTTTCTTGCAAGCGAAACATCAAATGAGTTGCTTATTTATCACCCATCATATTGGCATTGCCAAAAAAATGGCGCATCGGCTGGCCGTGATAGAAAAAGGTGAGATTATTGAGCAGAGTATCAATAAGGGCGCAGGCATAAAACTGAAAACCGCCTATGGCAAACAGCTGATTGATGCCCTACCCCATAGCAAAACACCCCATCATAAATCTATCAGCACACAGATATGTTTGCAGGTGAATCAGCTTAATGTGCGCTACCACCAAGCAAGCACAAAGGCTTGCGATAATATCAACCTGATTGTAAAGCAGGGCGAGACATTAGGCATTGTCGGCAAAAGTGGCAGTGGTAAATCAACATTGGCGCAAGCGATTTTACGAATTTTGCCCGAAAACACCCAACAAACAGGGGAAATCTGGCTAGGCGATAAAAATATTAACGCCCTTTCTAACAAGCAATTAAAACCCTTGCGTCGCCATATGCAACTGTTATTTCAACAGCCGATTGCCGCCCTGCCGCCGCATATGCAGATTGCTGATATTATTGCCGAAGCCCCTGATTTGCAAAAATTATGGCACAATAAGACTGAACGCCAGCAAAAAATCACCGCGATGATGGCGCAAATGGGGCTTGATAGCACGCTTGAAAATCGCTATCCGCATCAGCTTTCTGGCGGACAGGCACAGAGGATTGCGCTTGCCCGTGCTTTGATGCTACAGCCAAAATTGCTGATTTTAGATGAACCAACTGCCGCGCTTGATATGGTGCATCAGGCACAGATTATCGCACTGTTGAAGCAGTTGCAGGCAGAGCTGAAACTTTCCTATCTGTTTATTTCGCATGATATTGCGCTGATACAATCTATCGCGCATCATATTATCGTGATTGATGATGGCGCAATCATTGAAAAAAATGCTAACCCTGCTTTATTTCAAAACCCAGCGCATGAGATAACCAAGCAACTCATTGAGGCGAGCAGTTTTACGTGATTTTTTTAAGTGGTTTTTTGCAAAAACGCGATAAAGAATCCATCGCAACCATGCCTATCGGGGCGTAATTGCAAATAGGGATTATTAACATCAGCACCTAATTTTTGACATAATTCAGGCGCAATCACGCTCACCGATACGGGCTGAAACGCCTTACCAACATCAGATTTAAGAAATGTCGCTATCATTTCCTGATTTTCGCATGGCAATAATGAGCATGTCACATAGCAAAGAAACCCATTATCGGCAGTTTTGCCTGCCGCTTGTTGTAAAATACTGGCTTGTGTTACTTGCAAATCGTTCAGTTTTTCTGGTGTTAATTTCCATTTTCGGTCAGGGTTGCGGCGCAATGTGCCGATAAGCGAGCATGGCACATCCGCCAGCACCAGATGGAATTTGCGCTTAATATGTTGCGGGTTATGATAAATTTTTGCGTCTAATTTACCGTTTCGGTAATTTTTTAACCGTATTTTCAGCTTTTCGCGGTTACTGGCATCTATATTGAGTGCCACAAAGTTGCATGTCATCTCGTCAGTGATATAAGATGCAAAACTATTCATTGCTAATAATTTACCACCAGAGCCCGCACAAAAATCTAATATTCGCGCATGTTTTTTGCCTTCTTGTGTGGTTGCTAGCACCGCCGCCTGTAATGAAAGCAATGCAACAATCTGTGCGCCCTCATCTTGATAATCAGGGGCATGAATGTTTGAGGCATGGGTATCATCTTTACCGCTGAAAAAATCATTGGATAATCGCTTACCTATTTGCAAAGCAAAGGGCGAATATTTTCCTTTTGTTACGTCAATTTCTTCAGCAAGCAATCGTTGATATAATCTATCAACATCATCAAGTGATTCACAGCGCAAAGTGATCGGCGCTTGTTGTTGCATCGCTTGCATTAAAGCATTGCTATCGGGCAGATTTTGTAACTGCTGATATAGAAAATCGGGCATATTAATCGCAGGCGATATTTCTTCTAAAGCTGGTGCATTATCTATTGCATTGACTAAATCTGCACCCTCAGCCAAAAACGCTTCTTTTGTAACTGCGCCCGATAAATAAAATGCCATCTCGGCACGGTTACAAGCAGGATTTGTTGCCCCATTTTGTTGCACCAATTCATCGATAGATATCTTATAGCGCAGATAGCAGTAAAAGCCCGTCTGTAACACCCTTCTATCGCGCGCACCGATATAACGCCTGCCTTTATAATAACGTCTAAACACACTATCGGCAGCGTAATTCTCAGCTTCCCACTGTGTTATAATCTCTTCTAAAGCAATTTTCTGTTGTGATAGATGCATCAATCCGCCTGCAAAACGATAAAAAATGTTGATTTTTCGGCAATAATATACTAGTATACAAACAAGGTTATGTTCATAGAGTCAGAATGACCAAATCAACATTACCTTAATAAAAAGATGATAATGTTTTATTGGCTGGTGCCCACTCCCGGACTCGAACCGGGACGGTAAAAAATACCGAGGGATTTTAAGTCCCTTGCGTCTACCAATTCCGCCAAGTGGGCATATATTCATCTGACTATAGCGAGATACAGCACATAAGTGCATTTATA
>JAHZMA010000117.1 GCA_022599575.1 Alphaproteobacteria bacterium
AAACGAAGCGATTGGCTATGTCAGTTCAGGTGGCTATGCCCATCATGTGGGGAAATCAGTAGCAATGGGTTATGTGCCGATGGCTTATGCCAAAACTGGCGCGTCGCTACAGGTGGAGATTAATGGTATCTGTTACGATGCCACAGTAGCCATGCAACCGCTTTATGACCCGACTGGTAAAAAAATGCGCGAGTAACATCACTTTATATCACAATATTGATGATCAATGCTATTGTCGATAGCGTTTAAATCATAAATATTGGCATAATCTTTAACAGTGAATATCGGCTGATAATTTGAAAATTGTTTGCTATATTTAACAACAAGATAATCAATACGGTTATCTTTTCGCAAGCATATATAATCTTTCATCTGATATTGAGGAGATGCAAGAAATATTTTATATCTTTTACCAAACTCTAATGCGCCTGATTCGCTGAAAGGATAGGTAGCATCAGCAAAGATAGAACGATTGGCATATATTCTAATAAAATGTGATATTGTGTTATCTCTTAAATATCTATCAATAAAAAATACATCTTGTTCTATTGTGTTTTTATTTGCCCATTCAATCAGCCTTTTCTGATTTTTATAATCATCATATTCTAAAGGATGCTGATAAGTGAGCTGAAAACTTAGCAATGTAGATACACATAACATAACCACAACCATTATCTGCCATGCTTTTCTTTCAACAAACCATTGCAATATCAACAAAGGTATATGCGCTATAGCAAATAATTGCTTAAAATAAAAATGTGATACAAGGTTTTTAGATGATAACCACCATGTAGCCACGCTTTTTGTTTTGTATAAATAGCTTACAACAATCAAAAAATTTATTCCCCATATTAAAGAACCAAATGATGTGAATCTTGCTGGGCCAATTTTTACAATCGCTTTGATAGGTATAATATTACCTAGCAATTGTACTATCAATGCACCCCAGAATGCTAAAGCAATTAATAGTGATAAGAAAAGTAATTTTGAATTTCTTAAATACAATGAAAGCCCAATTGTAATGCTGAATAATATCATCCACCCTAAAACTTTTAACAATCGCATAAAGTTCAGAACATCATAATGATGTGGGTGTCTTAAATACACATAGATATCGGTAAATGTTTGTGCGTCAAGTGCTACACCCCCTATATCTTTTACCGCAAACCACATTAAAGGAATACAACATCCGATTGCAAAATGAGTAATAAGTCTTTTCACTGTATGGCGTGTGAATGATAGTGGGAGTAAAAATATAGTAGTAACCACAAAATGACACAATCCAAAGGTAGGATGAATCAACACACTTAAAAACAAAAGTATTGGTGAGCAATAGCTAAATCTATGCTGTGCGAAACAAAGATAATTATACAAAAAACCGAACATACTGGACAATACAATAACGCCTAAAAAAATATTGTCATGTTGGACTGGTCGCCAACCCAATCCCAGCACATGATAATGCACAATAGCACCAATAAACATCACCCCAATAAGCAGTAGAATATTAAAATTTTGAAGCTCTAGAGGTTTGGCAACCATAGTTGGTTTCCAAGCATAAAAAATTTGAGATATAGCGATAAAAACAATGGGAAGATAAAAGATAGCTTCTAATGTTATTAAAAAGTGAAATGCCTGTTCCCAACTTGCCCCTAATTGCGTAATGCCATAAACAATATAGGCGAAAACAATTTTTGCTGATTTAACGGAATAATTTGTATAAAAATCATATGGTAAAATATTTTGATTAATTAATTTTAAAATAATCGGTGTTTCTTGTATACGTGGCCACGCAGTAACATAATTTTTTTGTCCGATAGCAATAAAATATAAAGCGCGCACAAAAACAAATAAACAAAAATAAGTAGCAAGCGAAATATTATTACAAGATAGTTTTTGCCAGCAATCAGAAAACAATAATTGTATCTTTTTTGATGGTACCATTGAAAATGATACGCCGACAAACACACAACCTATTAAAAAAATATATTTCCGCCGTAACCCTAATAATTTTTCAAATAAGAAATCCTTTCCAGAACCCAGCCCCAGCTGCGTGCTTATTAATGCTAATATTATTACCAATAGACCAAAAATGAGAAAACTCAGAAAAATCAACGTTTGATGTTTGTTTTTTATCATTTATGTGACACTTATATCCCAATTTTATCAAAAAATATTTGTAACAAATACACTTGCCGATGGCAAGTAAAATATGTATAACAGCAATATGAGTAACGACACACAAAATGATAAATCAACAAATAATGATGCCCAAAATGATGCACGAAATAATGCATTAGCGTCAGCCTTGAATATTGCAACAAAATCGGCAAATACTAAGCCCGTGCATCTTAACAAAAAGACTTATGTGATGAATGATTTTTTTGATGAGATTAAAGCAGATTACCATGCAGAGAATCATCGCTATATGAATCGCTATCTTAAAAAATATGAAACAGACCCGAATCATTACCATCATTTTTCATCACCTGTGCGTGACCACCGCAATGCTGCTTTAATGATGTGGTATATATTGGGTAAATATGCCGATAAGCAGGCTTGCGATAAAAGTTTTATCGATAAATTATTTACCAAAGCGCGTAAATGCGGTATTATCGCGCTAGAGAATAAATTCACAACAATCATTAGTTAATATATTGAGGAATCTATGAGACCTGATGCTGGTAAAGATAAAAATGCTGATAAATTAGCCAATATTGTGAGTGCGCTGGCCTCTTCTGATACCAAATCGCCTAATTCTGCGATGCCTCCACCTGATTTATTGGAAGAGTTCGGACGTATAGATGAATCATTCCCTGAATTTTTCAAAGAAGAATATATGAAGCAATTAAGGCATGAGCGTATTACCGAAAAGAAACTCGTCTCTAGCTATTTAATGATTCGGATGATGGATTATGGACTGCCTTTATTTTGTATTATCGCATTGGCAATCACCGTGTTTTTTGGTGATAGTTTCATAGAAAAAACCTTGCTAGGGCTGATGATTATCGCTATCTATCTGTTACGCATGTTTCGTGACCATATCATGGCGATGATTAATAAAGATAAAGCCAAACAACCATCAAAAAAACAATCAGCAACATAATTTGTAATAGATAAAGGCTGAGCCGATAAAGCCGTAACGCACAGGCAATATCGGTAAATTGCAAATTTTTCTTGCCACCAACCCCGATGATATTTTCTTGCACAATCCCGCCCGCATAATCGCGCCTGCCACCAAGCTCAATTGCTAATATTAAAGCAAAGGCGGTCTCGCTCCAACAGGCATTGGGCGAATGGCTATTAGGCTTAAAATAATAGCACCATAAGGGCGGAATATCACGATAAAGCCTGATAGCACATATCAACCATCGCTTCCAGCCTATCAGCACCAAGCCTGCCATTAGCACCAATAAGCCTGAAATTCGCGCGGGCAGTAAATTGGCAATATCATCTAGCATGGCTGCCAATTTACCAAAATATAAATAGCGCGCATCACGATAACCGTAAAGCGAATCTAGTGTATTGAGTGCTTTATAAAAAAACAACGCCTCTAACCCCCAGCCATTACCCCAACCATTACCATAGCCACAAACACTGCCAAGTGCGAAATAGCATAAGGGTGCGATAACCGCATCGGAAAAATTTTCAGCCAATGTTTCAATCGATGCACGGCTGATGTTATTTTCGTCTAAATTTTCAGTCTTACGCCCTACAATATGCGATAATGCCTTTCGTGCCGATTCTATATCATCGCGTGCCTGATAGACTCGCCTCACATAATCATGAAGCGGGCGGGCGGCAATCAGCCATGCTAAAAAAAACAGTGAGACCGCATATTGCGCCCACACCCCACCAATCTTGTCTGCAATCTGACCTAGCATATAAGCAAAAGCAACACTAAATAGCAGTAATAATAATGTAATAAAACTGCCGATGATAAAGCGGCGCATATCACCACCATGATTGAAAATTTTTTCTAGCCTTATCGCCAATTTGCCAATCCATTGCACGGGGTGCCCTATCAGGCGGTTGAGTGCTTGCATATCGCCTACCACAGCATCAATGATGAGGGCAACAGATAATAATATCGGAATCAATAATGTCATTTTATTAAAAATCATCTTTTCATTTATGCATTAATGCAATATTATCGCTAGAGAGTAAAATGCTTGCACTACAGGTTTTTTCGTTATATCCTATTAATCAGTTTAATGTGTCAATGAATAGATAGAGATAGTCAATAAAATGCGCCACTATTTTTTACATAGCCATGCTTTAATGGATAAGATGTTGCAACAATCATCGCCTTTGCTAATGGCGGAAAATGACGATGATGATGTGAAACATGACCATAATACATTACTTGCGCCAAAAGAAAAAACCGAGCGTCCTTCTCTCTATCAGGTTCTATTAATCAATGATGATTTTACGCCAATGGAATTTGTGGTATTGATTTTGCAAAGCCTATTCAATAAATCGCCTGAAGAATCGGCTGAGATTACACTCACCGTGCATTCAAAAGGCATTGGTGTGTGTGGCATTTTCCCTTATGAGATTGCCGAAACCAAAGCCCAGCAAGTGATGAATTTAGCGCGTAAAAACCAGCATCCGCTACAATGCCGTATTGAGAAAGAATGATATGATTTCAGAAAACCTTGAAAAAACCCTCCATCGTGCCGTTGGCTACGCCAAACAGCACGGACATGAATTTGTGACATTGGAACATCTGTTACTTGCCTTGCTTGATGATGATGATGCTTTGCCAGTATTAACCGCCTGCCAATGTGATATTGCCGAGCTTCACGAGACATTATTGCATTTTTTAAATGAAGATTTAAACGATATTAAACGTGATGAACAGGTGCAACCGCAACCCACTTCCAGCTTTCAGCGCGTGTTACAAAGGGCGGCGATTCATGTGCAATCATCGGGGCGTAGCGAGGTAACAGGTTGCAATATTCTGGTTGCCTTATTTGCCGAGCGCGAAAGCCATGCTGTGTATTTTTTACAACAGCAAGATATTTCACGGCTTGATGTGGTGCAATTTATCAGCCATGGCATTGCTAAAATTCCCGAACTACACGAACATAGAAAGATTCGTGGCACCAAAGATTTTGATGAAGATGACGATGATGATGAAGAAGACATCATGCAAGAATTTCCAGCATTACAAAATTGGTGCATCAATCTAAATGAAAAAGCACGCGCTGGCAAAATTGATTCGCTGATTGGGCGTGATTGGGAAGTGCAACGCATGGTGCAAATATTATCGCGTCGTAGTAAAAATAATCCTATTTTGGTGGGCGACCCTGGCGTTGGTAAAACCGCGATTGTGGAGGGACTAGCACGCCGTATCGTTGATAGTGACGTGCCAGAAATATTACAAGAATCAGTGATTTACATGCTGGATATGGGCGCATTGTTGGCAGGCACACGCTATCGCGGTGATTTCGAAGAACGCTTGAAAGATATTCTAAAACAGCTGGAACAACAAGAAAATGCCGTTTTATTCATTGATGAAATCCATACGCTGATTGGCGCGGGTGCTACATCTGGTGGCGCAATGGATGCATCTAATTTGCTAAAACCTTCACTGGCTGATGGTTCTTTGCATTGTATTGGTTCTACCACCTATAAGGAATTTCGCTCACATTTTGAAAAAGACCGCGCCTTATTACGCCGTTTTCAAAAAATTGATATTAAAGAGCCAAATGCTGAAGATAGTATCAAAATCCTTAAAGGCATTAAAGGCTATTATGAAGACCATCATAATATTGTCTATCATCGTGATGCGCTTCGCAGTGCGGTTGAATTATCGGTACGCTATATTCATGATAGAAGCCTTCCCGATAAAGCGATTGATGTGATTGATGAAGCGGGTGCGGCGCAACAATTATTGCCAAAATCAAAACGCAAAAAAACCATTTTAGTGCGCGATATTGAAGAGGTGGTGGCAAAAATTGCCCGCATTCCAGCACGGCAAATTTCCAAAGATGATAAATCGGTATTGCAACATTTAGCGCGCAATCTTAAAACGATGGTATTCGGGCAAGATGAGGCGATTGATATGTTAGATAATGCGATTAAATTATCGCGTGCGGGGTTACGTGCGCCTGAAAAACCAATTGGCTGTTATTTGTTTTCTGGACCGACTGGCGTTGGTAAAACTGAAATATGCAAACAGCTTGCCCATTGGATGGGTATCAAATTACTGCGTTTTGATATGTCAGAATATATGGAACGTTTCTCGGTTTCGCGCTTGATTGGCGCCCCCCCCGGTTATGTTGGCTATGATCAAGGCGGGTTATTAACTGATGCCGTTGACCAAAATCCACATGCTGTGTTGCTGTTAGACGAGATTGAAAAATCGCACCCCGATGTATTTAACATTCTATTGCAGGTGATGGATTACGGCAAATTAACCGACCATTCTGGCAAAACGATTGATTTTCGTAATGTGATTTTAGTGATGACCAGCAATGCGGGGGCTGTGGATTTATCGCGCGAAAAAATCGGCTTTGGTACATCGACAAAAGATGATAGTGACGAACAAGCCATCAATCGTTTATTTTCGCCTGAATTTCGCAATCGGTTGGATAGTATTATCAGCTTTAAGCATCTAACACCCAATATCATCGAACAAATTGTTGATAAATTTATCTTCGAGCTTGAAACGCAAATGGCATCGCAAAATGTGACCATCACATTAAATACCGAAGCAAAAGCATGGATTGCCAAAAAAGGCTATGACCCCAATATGGGCGCGCGGCCATTATCACGCGTGATTGAACAATATGTGAAACGCCCGCTTGCTGACGAATTATTATTTGGTAAATTAGCCAATGGTGGTGAGGTTGAGGTTTCTTATCAAAAACAGGCAAAAAACAACCAAAAGAGTGACCAAAAAAGTGATAAGGAAAACGGCAAAGACTCACCCTTGAAATTTACTTTCATTGCCAATGCGCCTAATGCGTCCAAAAAGAATATTAAAAAACCAATGAATAAAAAAATGCCAAATAAAAAAGAAACAAGCAAAAATACCGAAAAATAAGAGAAAATAAAATGCCACTGATTAATGTAAAAATGTTTAAGGGACGCACCCAAGCACAAAAAGATGCGTTCATGAAAAAAGTGACGCAAGCAGCACAGGAAGAGCTTAACAGTAAACCCGAACATGTCTGGATTACGCTAGATGAAAAAAATGATACTGATTGGTGGATTGGTGGCGATTCTTACGATATTGTGAAACAAAAACGTACCAATGATTGATTTGGCAATTAACATTACCGATTGATTTTACCAGTTTTCAATAAAAGTGCAAACCTGCGAAAGAATGTTAGCGGTAAAACGATAAATAAATGCAAAAAATTACTCAGTGATTTTAATATAAGCAACAGTGTTTGCAATGAATATTTCAAACTATAAGATAGTTCACCCACTAGCAAATGCTTGACCGTATAAGCCAAATAAGTGCCTACCAACCCTTTATCAATGACTGAATGCATCTCAGGATAATTTTTATATAAATAATGATAAATCAAATATTCGCTTGTCATATCTGGATGTTTGCGCGTTACATTATTGCCATGTCGGCGATAAATCCCTAATGGTTCATCTAAATAACCAATATCACCGCGCTTGGCAATTTCAATAAAATATAGCCAATCACTCCTGATACCAACATGTTCGCGAAACATCATATCATGGCAATCAGACCATCTTATCATCGTGCTACAAGCCGAAATAAAGCAACGTTTAACAATCAATTTTTTATAAATATCACCCTGATGCGCTGGTTGCCCAACTAGCAAATTATTATAACGATATTGTTTGCCAGTTTTATCATCACGCACAAATGTATCATGGTAGCACATCACATATTTTGGATTTTGTTGCATAAAATCGACCTGTTTTTGCAATTTAGACGGTAGCAACAAATCATCACCCGAAAACCAACATAAATATTGTGTTTGTTTCGGAATATAAGGAATAATAGAATTAATATTTTTAACAATACCCTGATTTTTTTCATGTAGGATTAACGCAATCTTATCTGGATATTTTTTTTGCCATTCCAAACAAATTTTTGGCGTATTATCTGTAGAGGCATCATCAGCAATAATTACCAATAAATCATCAACATCTTGTATTAAAATACTCTGTAATGCTTCACTGATAAATTGCTGATGCTGATAGGTAATCAGCGCAACAACAATTTGCGGTGTTTTGTTATTTGTGGCAGGAAAATATTTCATTCATCAATATCAATATTTGATTGTTTCACATAGCGTTTAAATATATCATGATTTTTATATAATTTCTGAAATGTGCCTTGCGCCGCAATTTCACCTGACGTTAGGAAAAATAGTTTATCGCAATGTTTTAAGGTGGAAAGCCTATGCGCGATTGAGATAATTGTCACGTCATTCTTAAATGTTTCAAGCAATGCTGTCAATTCAGCCTCGCTATCCATATCAAGCGCACTGCTGGCTTCATCTAATATCAAAATTTGTGATTTACGATAAAAGGCACGGGCGATTGCCAATCTTTGCCGTTGTCCGCCAGAAAGAAACCTTCCATTTTCACCAATAATACTGTTAAGCCCATCTTTTGACTTCATCACATGCTCAAGCAATCCTACTTTTTGCAATTGTTCACACACGCGCGCCTCATCAATTTCATCAACTTCTTCGCCATAGGCAACATTTGCCAAATAGCTATCATTCATCAAAAAAGGATGCTGATCAACAAAACTTGTTAATTTGCGTAATGCCAACACATTGTCAGCCGTTATTTTTTGCTCATCAATATAATAGCTGCCCTGATAATTTTGTAAAAAACCCATAATAATATGAATTACCGTACTTTTACCAGAGCCTGATGGTCCTACAATACCAATATGTTGTCCTTTTTCAATCTGTAGCGAAACATTATCAAGCGCGGCATTTTTCTTATCTTTATTATAATGGTAAGAAATATTATCAAATTTTAATTGCTTATCGAACTGAACTGGCTTAATCACATCGGGTAACATTTCACCATCTTTTGATAAGTCGTCATATATTGTCAATACTTTATTGATAGAATCATGTGTGCTACTAATCCAAGCTAATGATGTAACCGACCGACTCATCAATGGAATAAAGCGCATGCCCAGAAACATTAAGATAGAAATTTGTATCACCGCATCTTGAATATTCTGAGAAAGTATAATAAGCACAACAAAAGTAGATAAAATAACAAATAAAGCAATAAATTCAGCAAATAGAGATGGTAAATTATATGAAAATAACAAATCCAATTCTAATTTAGCGCTCTTTCGGGCGGTATGATGATATTTTCTTAAAAAGTAATTCTCTTTTAGCGATACTTTGATTTCCTTAATCCCTAAAATCATTATTTGTAGTAATGCTAGCTTTTTTTCTTTGAATAACCCTAATTTTTTTCCTAAATTTTGCAAATATTTTCTTCTAAAATGAGTGAATAATCCAACCATTATTAATCCGAATGCAAACACAATCATGCTAGCCCTAAAATTAACAAGCATCGCAAATGAGGTGAACAATAATGACAATATAAACATGCGTAATACAACAATGAGTTCAGAAAAATAATGCTGCATCACATTGCTAATATCACCAGCCATCGTACTCATAATTTTAGTAGAAACATATTGTTGCAAGCGGTCATAACGGGCATATAAAACCACATTGGATATTTGATAAGTAATTTTTTCTTGCCATTTTCTAATGATATAAAATTCAATCTTAAAAAACACAATATTCAAAATTATTTTACAGCATAAAATCATCATGATAACAAGCGCCAGTAAAATGGCAAATTCATTGATTGTATCGGCAGGGCTATGGCGATACAAAAAACCTAAAACACGCCCTTTTACTGCATTAACTGGATCTAAAATCAATAGCATGAGTGGAATTAACGCGGTAACAGTTACCAATTCTAAAATACCTAGAATGATGCCACCTAAAAGTAATATAGGCATATCAAACCATCTGCAAAAATGAAATCTTCGCTGAAAGTCATGATAAGGTTTAAAAATAACGAACATTAATTATCTTATGAATAGTTTAATTGTGCATTATAACAAAATATAATGAAATGCAATAGCGATATATTATGATTTTAACTTGAAAAATATCAGCAAGTTATTCTGCTAGTGTGATGTTATTTTCTTTAAGGTGGTTTTTGACATAATCTAACGCTTCGATGCAATGTGTTCTATGCTTTGCCTCTTCCACCCATTCGAGCTCATAGGCAATGGTTGTTGTTCCTGTATCACCATCATAGGTCTCATAATCATTTTTGTCATGCCAATTTACGCCACTATCAATCAATAATTTTATAATGTCTAAATAAAAATTTCTACCATCAGAGTCATATGTTCTAAAATCATTGCCACATGTAAAAAATATATAAGATATAGGCGTATATAAGAAAGCATCACCCTCACCCTCACCACTGTAAGGAATTTTCTTATTTGGGTTGGCGCCCTGTGCGATTAAAGTTTCCAAAGTTAAAATTGCTTCTGGAATATCTATCTCATGGTTAAGCGAACGACCATAATTTGTCATGTCCTTAAGAAGCCTATCAAACAAGGTTTGTGTCTTTTTTATGATAGCTTCATTCTCTGTTGCATTAATATTTTTTATTGGCAATAATACAACATATGTTAGAATAGC
>JAHZMA010000118.1 GCA_022599575.1 Alphaproteobacteria bacterium
CACTAGAACCGCAACAACCGCCAATCACAGAAGCGCCACCATTACGTGCCATCACAGCATAATCGCGCATCAATTCAGGCGTGCCATCAAAATGGATTTTGCCATCATTGAACGAGGGCAAACCGCAATTTGATTTGGCAACCACTGGAATAGTGTTGGCATATTTTATCAGCCCCGCCAGCGTTAGCAATGAATCGCTAAAGCCCAGCCCGCAATTAAAACCAATCGCCACTGGTGGCAAGGCAAGCGCATCTGAATTTGCATAATCACAAAATTGCTGTTCGGTAACGCCCATCATGGTTTTGCCATTCATATCGAACGAAAGCGTGATTGCCGCAGGAATTTCGGCACGCACCGCCGCCTGATAGGCAGCATCTGCTTCATCTAATAGCGACATGGTTTCAATCCAAACCAAATCAGCACCGCCTGCTTTTAAGCCACAAATTTGTTCGTAAAATAATTCTTCGGCTTCGGGCTTGCTCATCGGTCCCATCGGCTGTAACAATTCACCCGAAGGACCAACCGAGCCTGCGATTAATTTCACATCGGTTTTTGCAAATGTGCCATTATCATATAATTCAGCGCGCACGTCATTTGCCAATTTTGCGGTTGCTTCATTAAGCTCATGCACACGTGATTCAAGCTGATGCAATTTTAGACGCGCCGCTGAGCCACCAAAACTATTGGTAAGAATAATATCTGAACCGCTTTTGAAATAATCACGATAGATGGTTTTGATGCGTTCGGGCTGGTCGATATTCCATAATTCGGGCGCATCGCCACTTTGCAACCCTTGCTGAAACAGACATGTGCCCATCGCGCCATCTAGCAAAATCGGCTGGTTATTGGCATTTTTCGCAGCGATAAAATCACGAATTGCCTGATGTTTTTGTTGTAATGAATCGGTCATAAGCATGATGTTCCTCACATAAATGTCTCATATAAATATGAACGTAAATTTAGCATATTAATAATGATGGGGCGAAAGCAAGCCTCGCTATTATTTCGCTATTATAAAGTCGGCAGAGTGAATTGCGGGTCTTCGCGCAAACCACTCATCCACCTTGTGGTAACCGTTTTGATTTTGGTATAGAACCGAACGCCTTCATTGCCATGCATGGCATGGTCGCCAAAGAGTGACCCTTTCCAACCGCCAAAACTATGAAACGCCATCGGTACAGGAATCGGCACATTCACGCCCACCATGCCCACCTGAATATGACGCGCAAAATTACGTGCCGTATCGCCATCGCGGGTAAAGATTGCTGTGCCATTGGCATATTGATGCTGATTAACAAGCTTAACTGCCGATTGATAATCAGGTTTACGCACCACACTTAATACAGGGCCAAAAATCTCTTCTTTCCAAATACGCATCTCTTCGGTAACATTATCAAATAATGTGCCGCCCAAATAATAGCCATTCTCGTAGCCTTGCATCTTCTGCTGAAACCCTCTGCCATCTAGCACCAAAGTTGCGCCCTCTTGTTCGCCAATATCGATATAAGATGAAACCTTATCGCGATGTTGCGCCGTTATTAACGGCCCCATTTCGGTTGCTTTATCACTGGCTGGTCCAATTTTTAACGCTTCAACTTTTGGCTTTAACCGTTCAATCAGCGCATCTGCAACCGCATCGGTAACAGGCACTGCCACCGAAATTGCCATGCAACGTTCCCCTGCCGAACCATAGCTAGCACCTATCAAGGCATTAACTGCCATATCAATATCGGCATCAGGCATGATAATCATGTGGTTTTTTGCACCGCCTAATGCCTGCACACGCTTGCCATTTTGCATGCCAGTTTCGTAAATATATTTGGCAATCGGCGTAGAACCAACAAATGAAACTGCTTGCACATCAGGATGAGTGAGTAACGCATCAACTGCAACTTTATCGCCATGCACAATGTTAAACACGCCATCGGGCAAGCCTGCTTGCTTTAGCAAATCGGCAATCATCATGCTGGTTGAAGGGTCGCGTTCCGAAGGCTTTAGCACAAATGTGTTGCCACATGCAATCGCAATCGGGAACATCCACATTGGCACCATGGCAGGGAAATTAAATGGCGTGATACCCACAACCACACCCAAAGACTGACGCATATTATAGCTATCAACATTAGTGCCGACTTGGTCTGAATAATCGGATTTTAGCAAATGCGGAATCGCTGTAGAAAATTCTACCACTTCAATGCCGCGCGTGATTTCGCCCAGCGCATCATCATGGGTTTTGCCATGTTCAGCTGAAATCACTTTTGCCAGCGCATCAACATTATCCCATAATAATGTCTTGAATTTATCTAAAATACGCGCCCGCTTTAAGGGTGAAAAATTTGCCCAAGCGGGGAACGCAGTTTGCGCCGCTTCTACTGCCTTGTTAACATCTGTTTCATCGGCAAGCACAACTTGTTTTTCCGATTGCCCCGTGGCAGGATCCCACACATCTTGCGCGCGCCCTGATTGCGAGGTAAAAATTTGATTATTAATCCAATGGTTAATTTTCGTCATGTTGTTCCCTCAATATGTTATCTGTGATACTCTAATATAATAGGTAAAATATAATATGTATATTATTATTTTTTGTTTTTAACAATTAAGCCTTTCTAAATGCCAGATTAAGCATAGTAGTGGGGGGGCGCGGTTTTGATATTATTAATCCCATCTTGCAAATTCATCTCACCTGCACTATCATCACGCCCATGAAAAACCATCAAACGCACCCCTTTAATGGCTGGATTGCCGTTGATAAGCCAGTCGGTGATAGTTCAGGCGATGTGGTTTATAAATTACGCAAAATATTAAACATGCGTAAAATCGGGCATGGTGGCACATTAGACCCTTTCGCCACTGGCATTTTGCCGATTGCACTAGGCGAGGCAACAAAAACCGTTGATTATCTGCATCAATCGCGCAAATCTTACATATTAACCGTGCGTTTCGGCATTGCGACCGATAGCGATGATTGCACGGGTAATATTATCAACCAATCTGATATGCGCCCATCACTTGCTGAAATTGACGCTGTGCTACCCAATTTTATCGGGAAAATTCAGCAAACACCACCCGCCTTTAGTGCCATCAAAATAGATGGCAAGCGTGCCTATAAATTAGCACGTGCAGGCGCGCCCCCTATCATGAAATCGCGTGAAGTGGAAATTGATGCGATTAATCTGCATGGACAAAATCAAGCAGGCGATGTGATGTTGCATGTTACATGTGGCAAAGGCACTTATATGCGAAGTTTGGCGCGCGATATTGCCACAAAACTAGAAACATATGCACATTTGCACGCGCTAAGACGAACGGAATATGGGCGTTTTACCGAAAAAAACATTTTTTCTTTGCAAAAGATAGAAAAAATGATGCAAAGTGATGGAATACACGCTATACTGCAACCGATTCATAAAACACTGGACGGTATCTTGGTGGTTTATGTTAATCAGGAGCAAGCATTACGCTTACAATCTGGCAATAATATTCAAGCTGATGCTTTTCACAAAGAACAGGATAGGCTTTTAATAGCGGTGGCAAAACAGCCACACGATGTTAAAACGCATAATGGTTCGATTGCAGAAAAGCCGATTGCGATAGTTAGGTTGCAAGATGGAATGCTAGCCCCGAAACGTGTTTTTAATGTGTGATACCGATTATAGAGGCAAATATGATAACGAATGAAAAGAAACAGAAATTAATCAAAGATTATGCGCGCGGCGCAGAAGATACAGGCTCAGTTGAGGTGCAGGTGGCGATTTTAACCGCTCGCATTGCTGAATTGACCGAACATCTTAAGATACATAGAAAAGATTACCATTCACGGCGTGGACTATTGCAAATGGTCGGCAAAAGAAGAAAATTACTCCATTATCTCAACCGC
>JAHZMA010000010.1 GCA_022599575.1 Alphaproteobacteria bacterium
CCGATTGATTTTTTTGATGCCAGCGCATAGGCTTGCGATACTGGAAAATCACGCTCAGCCAAAATCGCGAGCATCTCGCGCCCAACATTACCCGTTGCACCCAATACGGCAATGGGGTATGAGTCTGATGAATCCGTCATGGTGTAAAACTCCTGCTGATAAATAAAATAGCCCATCAATGTAGCATAATGATTGTGGGTGTGCAATATTAATATGGGGGGCTTTGCGACCTTGCTAACCGCAAGGACGCCCCCCATGCCCCCTACCGCTATACTTAATATTTATATCGTAACTCACATGCCTGCGTATTGAATAATCCGAACCTCATACCGCCGCTAGTATTAAGCACAGCGGGGGGTGAGGTTTGCGCGATATTGATGTTGAGTATAGCGGGGGGTTGTTAAGGGGGGCAAGTGGCAAGAGGCGTCTGCTTGGCAAACTGTCCTACGGACAAAGTTTGCCAAGCGCGCATCGAGAAGCCACATCGGGTTCCCAACCTTTTTTGCTTTGCAAAAAAGTTGGGGTCCCGTCGCGCCCCCCTTAAATCATAGGAATCACCGCCCCCGCATATAATGTATCGCGGGCATGCACTGCCCTATGTGTTGGGCATAGCACAAATCACCTCCTCCCTCTCGTCATTCCGTGCCACTGTCCCGATAGGGCAGTGTAAAAGACACGGAATCCAGTAAAAGGGCGAGGTTTGCATTCAAAAAAACCGCTTGCATCTATTACACCTTTCATTACCCAACTGATTATGGTAAAATCACGCGAGTACACAAAATTATAGAGTGAGGGAGTGATGAAAAAAATTTAATAATTATTACGATTTTTGTTTATTTTCATCAAAATTATTTTATTAATTTTATGCTTTTGAAATGCTTGTTTATCTGAAAGTTTTCTTTTTCTATGAATATCTGCGTAAAAACCACGTTGCCAAGCACTTATCCACCCCTTTCCGTGTGCATATTTTATCATTTCATCATTAAATGATTTCGTATTATCTTTTTTAACTCTGCGGATTGATTGAAAATATTTATCTGAATCTAACTTTAAAAACTTTTTCACACAAACATTCCCCACAATAGCAATATTACCATTGCTATAATTATAAAGCTCACAAATTTCAAGAATAGGGTAATGCCTGCAAAGGCATGTATCGGGCTCTTCTGCGTAATAAATGCTTTGAAGCCCCCATTCTAATTTTGCATATTCCCAAGTTGCTGATTTGCTTAGTGCGACAATTTCTAATGCTAATTTTTCACCATTATTCATTTAAGTGTCTCTTTATTACTATGATAATTGCGTTATTTGTTTCGCTTTTCATTTAATAATCGATAGGCTTCCGTATCTTTTAAGGCTTTATTCTTTTGAATTAAATCCCATGCGGTTTTGCCTTTATTATCTTTTGCTTTAACATCCACACCCGCATCAATCAGTGTTTTAATAATTTCAGAATTTTCGTTAAAGCCAGCCGCAAGCATTAAAGCTGTCCAGCCATTTTTAGCACGCGCTTCAATATTCGCACCTGCTTTAATTAGTGCTGTAATAATTTCAGGATTTGTATTCTTAAAAGCTGCCCCCATTAAAGCTGTCCCGCCCCATTTATTACGCGCTTCAATATCAATACCTGCTTTAATCAGTGTTGTGATAATTTCAGGGTTTTGATTATTGCTAACCGCAACCATTAAAGCAGTATTGCCCTTTTTATCATGCGCTTCAATATTCGCACCTGCTTTCATTAATATGATAATTATATCATGGTTTTGATTATTTAAAGCCGCACGCATTAAAGCTGTCTGATCATCTTTAGCACGCGCTTCAATATCCGCACCTGCTTCAATCAGTACTGTTATGATTTCAGGGTTTTGATTATAGTCAGCCGCGGGCATTAAAGCTGTCCAGCCATCTTTAGCACGCGCTTCAATATTCGCACCTGCTTTAATTAGTGCTGTGACAGTATCAGGGTTTTCGTTAAAGGCAGCCGCAAGCATTAAAGCTGTCCAGCCATTTTTAGCACGCGCTTCAATATTCGCACCTGCTTTAATTAGTGCTGTAATAATTTCAGGATTTTGGCTTAAACCAGCCGCAAGCATTAAAGCTGTCCAGCTATTTTTAGCACGCGCTTCAATATCAGTACCTTTTGATATTTCACGTTTTACATCAGCAAGAGTAGCGTTTTTCCAAAAATCAGGGGCAAAGAGTGGATTTTCTTCAGCATATGTCGATAAGCCAATAGCTCGTAATAAGTTTGATAGCATTATTAATCACCTCACTTTATGATGTTGTATATTAGCACTATTTTATCATAATCGGTTGGGTAATGACAAGGTGTAATAGATGTGAGAGCTGTATTTTTCGATGGCGAGGCAAGCCTCGCCCTTTTACTGGATTCCCTCTTGCTTTGCACAAGAGTTAGCAAGGCTCTTCCTTATTACCGATGGCGGTCGAGCCTTGCCGATGGTACTGTAGTGACATTGGCACGGAATGACGAAAGGGGGAGTGTCGGATTACTCTAAAAATCCCCTTGCATTCCTCCTCCATATCCTATATAATGATGCCATCGTTTGAAAAGTTTCGAGCGTGGGGATTAGTACCTCCTACATTACAACGCGGTTGCATCAACCGTGATTTGGCGCATTCTTTTAACATTTCTGCGTCAAAGATGCGCTGTTTTTCAGTTCGGCTGGGAAGCGGCGCTATATGTCCAAGCGTTTCGATGCTAAAAAGCGTCGCGCCGTTTTTCGTTGTAATGGCGGTTTACTAATTCCCAGCTACTAGAAGCTTTCTAGTAGCTTTTTTGTTGATGTTGCAAAAGATACGCATTGATAAAAAACGCTTATCATGGTTAAGAAAATCGATCTAAGTACGGCCTGAGCCCCCATTTATCATTTATGATGAGTGGGGGTATTTTTTGATGGCAATAGTGAATACCATCGGCAAGGTGAGCGCGCCATAGGTACAAGCGCGAGCCTTGCTAATTATCAAATAAAGCAAGAGGGCGCGACTTCACCCCTCATCACTTGTGATGAGGGGTGTTTTTTAGATTACTCAACACAAAGGCGGTGCGTGTTGTTAGGTTCGTCAATATTGGCATCGTGCGTGTTGGAATACATTATATATGGGGGGCTTTGCGACTTGACTTCTCGGTGGGCAAGGCAAAAGCCGCCCACCTTGTCAAGACGCCCCCCATACCCCCCACCGCTTGTGCTCAATATTAGCGGCGGTGCGTGTCTTGGTTACTCAATACAAAGGCGGTACAACCCTACTCCGCAGCCAGTTGATTCTTCCCGCGTGGGTTTAGAATGCGTGGATAGATTTTCAGTGCCGTCAGCCCATGCACATTATCGCGAATGGCGCGTGGAACAATATTCCCTATTTCAAATCGCAAAAAATTTGAAAAGATTGTTTTTTTAATTTCATAATTTCTTGTAATATGTCTGTGATATTATTTTGACTTTTTTCTGACTTACCTATTTCTAATGCAAGATTCATAAGTGATAATTCGATGATATTTTTATCTAACCAAGTGGTATAGCTCGTTCTGCTAAAAACAACTTTTTGATATAAGCCTTTATTCTGCGGTTCTTTTTCTAATATTTCTAAAGTGTGCCAAAATTTTTCTAAAAATTGCAATGCTAAATCACGTTGTTTTAGACGTGATGTTTGCTGATATATTTTATATGAAAGTGTTGCAAAAACTATCAATGTAAAAAGTTGAATGATAGCACTGACAGCAGGCGCGTATGGTATAAACAGCCCTATTGATTCTGCCCTAACGCTTCTTTTATATAGTGAATAGAGACGTCACGATATTCTGGAACAGTTTCTGAAATAATTTCAATTTTTTTCGCCCATTCTTTATCTAAATATTTTTTTCTTACTGAACCACCAAATACTTCTTCAAGAAACCATGGGCTAATACCATGTGTGCCATCAAGATTAATCGTAAGTTTCTCACCTTTTTGCAACTTATCTAATTGAGGAATAACATATTCATCACGAAACTCTTCTGCGCTAAAATCGCCATCTTCTTTAAGCCTAAAATCAGGGTCGCGAGAAAAATCAGTGATATAAATTAGTTTGTCTGTTTGTTGCATGATATTAACTATATACCTTATATTGATATCCAATCATAATATAAAATATTTTTTATTGCAATAAAAATCACTCCGCTGCCAGTTGATTCTCCCCACGTGGGTCTGGGATGCGGTTATAGGTTTTCAATGCCGTCAGCCCATGCACATTATCGCGGATGGCACGTGGCAGATTCAATTTTTCAATATCATCAAAATCCCAATGCGGAAAATCAGAGGCGAACATTAAGGTTTCATCGGCATAGATTGCTTCTAACATTGCCGCCAGATGTTTGTTATTATC
The DNA here is from genome assembly GCA_022599575.1 of Alphaproteobacteria bacterium. Lineage (GTDB taxonomy): Bacteria > Pseudomonadota > Alphaproteobacteria > JABAAW01 > JAHZMA01 > JAHZMA01. Next base: position 4,378 of record JAHZMA010000010.1, read on the forward strand.
GGGCTGTTCTAACGG
>JAHZMA010000119.1 GCA_022599575.1 Alphaproteobacteria bacterium
AAAAAATTAAGGGTCGTTATACACTTAACAACCCTTAAAAAATAACCGACGGGGTTAGTAGGTTTTAATACCTGCTAATCCTGTCTGCTTATTATAGCAGAAATATTCGCAACTGCAATATTAAAAATAAAATGAATGACGGGTTTATAAGGTGGAGCTAAATGGTGATGTTAGGTGATTGAGCCTGCGCCAAATCCCGTATGCTACACTCCTGCCGCACTGTCTTTTGTGTTAAACACAGTGGGGGGTTGTGGCTTACTCCATTGTAAGTATTGAGTATAGCGGGGCTTTACTCCTGTTTTGAGTATTAAGCGCAGCGGTGGGGGTATGGAGGGGGCGAGGCTTACCGCCATTGGTTCAAGAAAAAGCCGAGCTTCGCGAGGCTGGTGTCCTACGGACAAACCAGCCAAAGCGTATGTCGCAAAGCCCCCCATATATAATGTATCAAGATACGCACCGCCGCTAATATTAAACACAGCGGGGGTTGCGGCTTACTCCATTGTAAGTATTGAGTATAGCGAGGGGTTTACTCCTGTTTTGAGTAGTCTAACGACACGCTCCTCCGCTAATGTTGAGTATGGCGGGGGGATTATCAAGGGGGGTCTTCACAAGGTGGGCGGCTTTTGCCTTGCCCACCGAGAAGTGAAGCCGCACCCCCCTTGATATAATAATGTATCGCAACACGCACGATATTAAAATCATATAGGCAATCGGCATGCACCTAGCAATCACTTTGTAAAGTATATTTTGAGTTTTAGACTTTGCAAACTAGTTTGCACCGATTGCAGACTTTACAAAATAAATTGCGTTGCATCATACTAATTGTATCCAATTAATATAAGCTTGTAAGCTGAAACCCATGCATAACAAAAACAAGCCCACGACACCAATACGCTTTTCAAAATTCTTTCTTTCTAGCCATTGAAAAAAATATAACAAAATTCTTAAAAAAAATTGCGAAGGTAAGTTAATAACAAATTTTCCTAATTCGCTTAGAGTGACTCTGGCAAATATACCAAAGGAAAAAATGGAAGCACTCCATAAAAAAATAGTATTTAAGTCTTCTTGTGTTGGAAACATAAGATACAATAAAATTATTGCAGGCAAATAGGTCGGAATATTTAACAAATAATATAATAATTTATTTTTACGAACATGAGAAATAACTTTTCTTAATCGGCTAATTAAAAATGCACAAGCAATCGCTAACAATCCGATATACCAATGCCTATCAACAAGCAATTGAAGTTCCGCTGATAAATATTCATAAATAAATGGAAGCTTTCCGATGGGCAATATAATGAAAGGAACGCATAATACAGACACTAATATTGTTTCTATTAAATCACTACTTTTTTTATTTATAAGCGCTATGAAATAGCAAGCACTACAAATAAGTATCAGCGGGGTAAGAAAATATGTTTTATTATTCCAAGCAAAAGAGATAAAAATAGCAATACCACTCACTGCTATCATTATTGCATGGCACTGGAGTACATGGATATACTCTTCATCAACTATCCACTTTAGGTTTTCTTTTGTTTTGTTTATAGAAAAAAGATATGATGTTTTTATATCGCTAACTTTTTCTAAAGGAGTGATGATTTTTTCTAAATACTTAATCATTTTTGAGCTACCAAATACCATTGGGATTGAAAGAAAAAATGCCCCGACTAAATCTAATGAAAGCCCAATAATAATAATTACTTTCGTGCTAATCATTGTTTCAAACACCGATGAATGCTATTGTCACACCAATACAAGTTAGAACAAAGCTTGCCGCTGTTATATAAAAAATATATTTTTCTCTTTTCTCTTTATCTTGTTTGCTTTTTTCTTTATCTTGTTCCCGTTTCAAAACACTTTCAGGGCTGTTATAATCAGCCAATCCTTTTTTAGCCTTTATTTTACCTATTTCTTGTTGCACACGTTTTTCTATATCTTGCTTGAATTTTAGGCTAGCTTCATCATTTTCATCAATAAGATAAAAACCATCTGCTTTTGCTTTCATATCTGTTCTTATCTGCCCATCTAGCCAATCATATTTTATATTGCGTTCTTCTGGTTTTTGTATGATAGCACCCAAACCACAACCCGTTGTGGTTTTCAAGCCTTGTTCATCAATATATATTCTTCTTTCTTCTAATGACCAATCCTTCCATTGTTCAATCGCGTTTTTTAGTGCTTCGCCTGCATCATATATTTTTTCAAATAATTCAGTGGCTGTATTCACTCCTGAACCGAATGAATGATTATAATATATGTAAAGTTTTTTACTCATTATTCCCCTATCCAAAACCCATCACACAGTTTTGTATTTTATTGATTGCATATATTTAATTGTGTAATCGAAGTGTGGTTTGCTGTCAATATGATACCGCCATGCCGTCTGGATTCCCGCCTACGCGGGAATGACGCGGGTGTTGTTAATCACCGCCATCGCCTCACCCGCCCACCGTCATTCCGACGAAAGTCGGAATCCAGAGTCGCTTGCTCGGTCTTTTGTAACAAATATGATATTAGCGTCTTTTGCAAATGTTGCAATAAGTGGCGTATTTTCGATAGGGGCTTGCGCCCCTGCATTGTGGATTCCCTCTTATCCCCTCTCAATAGTTAGCAAGGCTCGCGCTTGTACCGATGGCGCGCTCACCTTGCCGATGGGACTAGGAATATGGCACGGAATGACGGGAGGGAGGAGTGCGTTTCGGGTTACTCAATACTGGTGAGGCGTGCGCTTTTAGAGGTATATAGCACAAAGGGCGGTGCGTGGTGTGATTCCGTTTACAGTATCAAGGGGGGGTGCGGACTGGCTTCTCGATGCGCGCTTGTCAAATTTATGTCCGTTGGACAATTTGCCAAGCAGACGCCTCTTGCCAGTACCCCCCTTGATAATCCCCCCGCTGTTACTCAATACTAAAATCGTGCGTGTCGCTTTATTACTCAATATTAACGGTGAGGCGCTTTGATGTATATAAAATTTGATTTTCTATACATAATCAGATAAGGTGTGTGTAAAAAATACGATTTTCTATATATGTTAGGGTTAAAAATGAATATCGGTCAACAAGATACAGGTTTTTTTGCTTTTCCAACCGCAGAACAGGTGGAAACAAAAGCCATCTTAAAACAGTTGAACCTTGCCAGCCGTGCATTAGCGCAGTTACAAGGAAGCTATCAATCTATTCCCAACCCTGCCATTTTAATCAACACGCTTCCTTTGCAAGAGGCGAAAAACAGCTCTGAGATAGAATCCATTGTTACCACGCAAGATGCCCTGTTTAAGACGAATATTGATAAGCACCCTTACAATGCCAATACCAAAGAAGTAAAAGCCTATAGCGATACATTGCTAACAGGATTTAAAAATGTGAGACAAACACAATTACTCACCCTAAATCATATTCAAAATATCTATCGCGATTTAGAAAAAAATGATGGTGGCTTTAGAAATGATGGCGGCGAGACTGTTCTAAAAGATGGTAATGGTAATATTATCTATACCCCACCGCAAAA
>JAHZMA010000011.1 GCA_022599575.1 Alphaproteobacteria bacterium
GAAAAAGGAACATCAGCAATCACTTCAAAAAATTGTTCTACCGCCGCGATTCTTCTATGTTCATAGGATTTGAAATATGTTTTCGTCATGGAAGCGGCAAGATTGCCCCGAAAATCCCTGATAGTGGTGTTTGCGCCCTGTGCTATCAGATAATCATAAACCGCATCATTGCCTGTTACTTTGGCAATATGTAAAGGCGTGCGCCCCATCGCATCACGCATATCGATCGAAGGCGTTAGCGCGCAAATAAACTTTACCTCTATCTCATCTATGCTACCATCTTTATATGCTTTGATATAGGGGCAGTTTGTGTTGATAGGGATTTTATGCGCTTCAGGATTGGTTAATATATCCGCAATATCTTCTACGCTGGCAGTTTCCATAAAGCGTGAATAAAGCAAGGCATGACTATCAAGCATTGCTATAGGATATTCTCTTGCAATAAAATCTTCTATCCAATAGGTAACGGGTGAACGGTAAAAATCGCCGTCACCATAATGGTGATTTTCAATTTCTGTGCCAAGATATTTTCCAACCCAACCAATTTTATGTTTTTCATCAATTGGCACACCATCTTCTCTAATAAAGCTATAGTCGTATAAAGATGCATATAATGCACCATTTGTTTTTCTTGTTTCTTGGTCAAAAATATTAGCCCCTAAACTGAGATAAAGCTTGATGAGGGCAATCGAATTATTACTCGGTAAATCACCGCTAACTGGGTCTTTATTGGCAAGGGGGTCTTTGATAATAGCGATAATTTCATCATGGCTTAGATTTTTATTGATATCTTTCCCTCTAGGATATTGTCTTGCGACGCCGGTAATGGGTTGCACATTCCTAGATTTGCTTGGTGCAAAGGCAATGGCGCCATAGTGCATGAATAATTTTGCCATATCAATGTTATGGCTACCATATAAAACTCTTTTATCATTTTCATTCACATTCATTATTTCATCGCGGTGGGGCTGCAGAAAATGAACTTCTATATGGTGTAAAATTTCGCGCGTCCGTGCTTTAGGAAAGTAACTGCCATCATCATAGACGTTAGCATAATAGGTATATTCCTTTCCAACAAGCCTGATATATTCAAGTAATTTATCCCCCCATGTATCGGTTTTAGTATCAGCAAAAGCATTACATGCTAATAGAAATAATGGCGCTAAAAAAAGACTAGAAAGATGATGTTTACGCATCTTTCTAGTCTAAGTTATCTATTTAGTTTTTGTCAAGAAAATTCAATAGAGATTATGATATAATAATCTTAAATCTACCATCTACCTTTTTCTCACGCAAATCAATGGCGGTTCGCTGTGCTGACTGAATGATCTTTTCCAAATGTTGATTTTTTTCACCAATCTGGGATAGCAAGATTTTAATTCTCAACAGCATTTTCACGATGGTTTCTAGCGTTAATTGGTCACGCAAAGAAGCATCGAGAAGATAATTCATGATAAGTTCAATAACCTTCTTTATATCTTCCTTATCAGCATCCGCAGGTAACTTAAATGTACCTGCTTTCACCAAATGGTCGTTATAATTTTGCCAATCGGTTTTGATATTTGCCAATAATTGCTTGTTTAAGGCACTGTTCGGGGTGAATAGGGCAATGGCGTGATAATCATTGCCATCAATTGTTGAGCGCACTAATTTTGTTGCACTATTTGCTTGAGCGGTAAATTGTTTAAGTTTGATTGAGCCATCGTCATTGAGAAATTTTTTGAAATCTTTAGGCTCGGCTTCACGCCGTTCAATATGAACATGTTCATTCATATCGGTTGGAATTTCAAGCTTTTGTTCTGGTGAGAGAGCATCATTATCATGCATTCTATAGGTGCCAAGCACAGCACCTTGGATTAAATTTTGGTTCACTTGTTCCTTATAGAGTTTTTGCAGATGCCGAAAAGTGGTTAACAGCGCGCCATATTTGGGGTGATATTCTAAAATGGTGATATCTTTGGTTTTAACGTGCACTTTCAAGATACGGTTATAGGTGGTAGGCTTATGGTCAATATAAAAAACTTTGGCAATTTCAGGCTTTTCCTTAAAACCATATTGATAGGTGATAATGCCATTATGCCCATAGGCTGAATAATCTTCGCCCTTATGGGTGCGGAATGTTAAATTTTGCCAAAAAGAATCATTAGGGTCGGTAAGTAATTTGTAAAAATCACTTTTAGAATCCTTCAATTTTTCTGTTAATATACCTCTCATTTTAGTAACATCCTCAAAACGAAACTCCATAAAATTTGAGGTTTGTTTTACCGTCGCATTGCCGAGCTCAGGGATTTTAACACCCTCTTCTTTTAGCTGATGACTCTCTCTTCTAATTTGCTCAATCACCGCATCAATCTCATTAAGGGCTTTGCTATCAATCAATTCGCGGGCTTCTGCCGCCTTATCACGCACATCTTGCGATAATTCCTTTAATTGTTTTGCAAGGATAGTATCGAATGTAGGCGCGTTTCTCATATTAGCAAGTTTCTTTGGGAGCTTAATGCTAAGATAAAAGGCTTGAAACACAGTCAATGTTTTATTGTTCTTTAAGTCTTCCAGCAATTTTTGAGCATTTTGCGGAGCTTTTTGCTTCAAATATTGTTCGGTCTGATAATTTTCTAAAAAGGCTTGCGAACGGTTGGGCAAAGCACCAAGCTTGTTATGGCGCTTGAGCTCATCATGCAACAAATCAAGCTTTTTAAGCATATTATTATCAGGC
>JAHZMA010000120.1 GCA_022599575.1 Alphaproteobacteria bacterium
CAAGATTAACATCGCAACCATAGCCAGCTTCTATAATAAATTTAAGCACCTCTGCAGATACTTGTGCCGATTCCCAGTTTAATTCAGCAATATCGGTTGTGCCTTTGCATTTGGCAAATGCCGGGCCTGCAAAAAGTAAACTGGCAAAAAGTAAACCGATTATTGTTAAAGTTGCAAATAGTATATTCTTCATAAGAAAAACCTCCTTCGTTTGCATTAATATAAAAGTGTATCATCATATTACCGTTTGTTTGACTGGGTAAACAGTGAAATAAGCGATAATCTATACACCGTTGCCAGCATATAACATGGATTATGATATAGCAAGGTAAAAGCCAATAAAAATGTAACAAAGTGTAATAAACTTTTACAAATTATATTCGGCAAGCACTTTTTGTGCGGCGCGAAAACATTCAAGCGCTTGTGGCACGCCCGCATAGATAGCTACCACAGGAATTGTGGCACGGATTTGTTCTTTGGTAACGCCATTGCTAATGGCACCGCGACAATGGATTTTCTATTCGTGCATTTTGCCCATTACGCCAATCATTGCCAGATTCATCAGACTTCGGGTTTTTGCATCGATGCAATCATCACCCAGAAAAAGCTCCGCTTATAATTTGCCAAAGCTCCGCTTATAATTTATCGTGTCGCACCAAAGAAGCCAAGATAATATTCGTCAGCATCTTTTTGCATGATGAATTTGCCACCCAATTCTTTGGCGGCATCATCATCTGCGCCATAAAAACGTGCATCAATCGTGCCTTTCATACCGTTTGCTTCAACATTACCACTGATATTATTGTCAGCTTCCCTATAATGTAGCAGCGAGGTGAAATTAAGTTCAGATAGATTATTGTTTGTATCTATGGTTTGCAATCCTACTGTTCGTTTAGCAAAATTAACATTGGCTATTACGTTAAATTTTGTATCGTAACTGTTTGTTTTTGTTTGATAATAGCCAATACCGTTACCCTTAAATGTGAATGCGCCAGTAAGCGGAATGCTATCATTATCGGTTGCAATACCAGCAATCATATAGCCATTATCAAAACTATCAGTATCGGTTAGTGCAGTTTTTGATTTGCTGGTATCGTCAATATTCCATTTGATATTCATCATATATTTTGCTGTGAAATCAAAAGAGGCATCATCGCTATTATTAAAAGCTGTATCTATTGTGATATTGCCACTCACATCATCGCCAAGCTCAGTAAACTCTTCTGAAAAAGATGTCGCACTACCTGTTGCCGTAAGGTCGGCTTCATAATCTTCCGCACCAACATAAAGATTTGCGCTAGCAATATGCCCTGAATCATCAAATGTAATTGAAATAACAGATTTATTGATGGTTGAGGCCGTGAAATTGTCATCTGTAAAGTGAGCATCCTTATCCCATTCTGTTTCATCATCAGGGCGCGTATAGGATTTATCGTTGGTTTCTTGCACTGCCAATCCTGAAAGATGAAGCTCTTTACTTTCCTCATCAGTAACCGCCGCATCTGATGCTGCCTGAAGCGACTTATAAGCAAGCGTATCAATATCTGGTGCGTCGTCAGTTGTTGTAATATTAGCAATATCTGGGTATTGCGTTGCACCGAAATAGCCAATATAGCGGTTGTTACCGTTTCGCATCGCGAATGTGCCACCCAATTCTTTTGCAACATCATCACCTGTGCCATAAAAACGGGCATTAGCGGTGCCAGTCATGCCATTGGCTTCAACATTACCACTGATATTATTTGTCCTTGAATTGTAATTCAAGATAGCGGTAAAATCAAGCGTGGATAGATTGGTTGTGTTGGTGGTCTGCAACCCTATTGTTCGCGTGACAAAATTAACATTGGCGGTTACGTTAAATTGCGTGTTATAATCGGTGCTTGCTGTTTGATAATAGCCCGCACCATTGCCCTTAAATATCACCGCGTTACTACGGGGAATACTACGACCAGCGGTTTCAATGCCAGTTATCATATAGCCATCATAGAAATTATCAGTGTTCGTTAGCACGGTATCTGGCTTACTATCATCATCAATATCCCAGTTGATATTCATCATATAGTTTGCGGTAAAATTAAAAAAGCTATCATCGCCATTGTTAAAGTCTCTATCTATGGTGATGTTACTGCTTACATCATCACCAAGACCAGTAAATTCTTCTGAAAAAGATGTCGCACTCCCCGTTGCTGTAAGGCTAGCTTCATAGGTGTTATCGCCAACATAAAGGTTTGTGCTGGCAATATGCCCTGCATCATTAAAACTGATTGAAATAACAGGGGCATTGAATATGGAAAGAGTCACATTTTGATGTGTCAAATCATCACCATCATCATCCCAATCTGTTTCAGCATCATCGCGGCTATAGAATTTATCATTCGTTGCTTGCACTGCTAAACTCTCACGAATAAATGCTTTACTTTCATTATCATCAACAGCACCTTCCGATATTGCTTGCAGTGACGTATAAGTAAGCTCATCAACAGATGGCGCATCGCTTGTTGTAACATCTAGAATAGTTTGTGCTTGTGTTGCACCAAAATAACCGTAATAATATTCATTGATGCCGTTTCGCGTGATGAATGTGCCGCCCAATTCTTCAGCCACATTATCGCCTGTGCCATAAAAACGGGCATCAACGGTGCCATTCATGTCATCAACGACAACATTGCCACTGATATTATTTTTCCCTGAATCGTAACTTAATGTAGAAGTAAAATTAAGGTGTGAGAAATTGCAACTACGCGTGCAACTGACGCGGGTTGTATCCGTGGTTTCTAATTCTAATGTTCGTTCGGAAAAATCAATATTAGCGATGACATCAAATTCGAGGTTATAATCGGTCGTTGATAAATGGTATCTGCCAGCACCATTGCCGATAAATTCAGCTTTTCCATCTATGGGGATATCGCTACCAGAAGTTTCTATACCTGCAATCATATAACCGTTAATTTCATCATTAAGGCTGGTTGTTCTATCATTTGGGAATAGGCCAAAATGACCAAAATAATTTTTATCATCGCCTTTTGCCATCATGAATGTGCCAGCTAATTGTTCAATCGGATAGTCATTTGCGCCATAAAATTTGGCATTAACCGTGCCTGTTAATTTTTCGATATTACTTTCAGGTGCATCCTCATCTTCATTTTCAGGCGTATCTTCATCATCATCCTCAGGCGCATCATCATCCTCATCTTCAGGACCTGCGGTGGTTGCATTATCATCGCTGAGCTCATTAGTGTTTTTATCGTAAGTTAATTTGCTGGTAAAATTGAGATGTTCAATGGCCTCATAATCATCATCATCGTCATCGCAATCTTTATCATCGTCAGTAGTAGAACAATATATGGTATCTTTAGTTTCTAATTCTATCGTGCGTCCAGAAAAATCAACTTCAGCCGTTACATTGAATCTAATATCGTAATCAATTGTTTGGTCGTCCGCAGTGTTTTTATATTTCCCTTCACCAGTTCCTGAAAATGTAACGTCGCCATCATTAGGAATGTCGCTACCAGTGGTTTCGATACCTTCAATGTCATAGCCATCCTCGTCATCGTTCAGCTCGGCGGTTGTATTATCTAAACCCGGAAAATTATTATCGTCAATGTTCCAATTGATATTCATCATATATTGCGCTGTAAAGTCATTATCATTATCACCATTATCAAACTCTCTTTCTATCGTGATATTACTGGTTATGTTTTCATCAATCGGTGCGTCAAATGCTTCGTCAAAAGATATGGCACTGCCCGTGCTATCATCATCAAGCGCGGCGGTGTAAGTTTTATCTTTCACATAAAGGCTTATGCCAGAAATATAGCCGTTCTCATCAAATGTAAGTGAAATGATGGGGTTGCTGATTGTTGTAAGGGCTAAATATTCACTGATAAGATGGGTGGTATTATTCCAATTAGGAAGACGAGCATTACCAGGGCGGTAACGGAATTGTTCAACAGTTTCTAGTACTGATAAACCTGAAAGATGAAGCGTTTTATCCTCATCATCACTATCAGCGCCTTCCGATGAAAGTTGCAACGAAGCATAGTTAAGTGTATCAACAGAAGGTGCATCATCATTTGTGGCAATGGTTGGCGTATCTGTTCGTGTCAAACCAAAACTGCCAATATATCTGGCATCGCCACTTCGCATGGCGAATGTGCCGCCCAATTCTTGTGCAGCATTATCGCCTGTGCCATAAAATCGGGCATCAAGCCTGCCTAACATGCCATCTGCTTCAATAACACTCGTCAAATTATTGTCAGTGTAATTGAAATTAGCAGTAAAATTAAGGCGAGACATGTTGGTGCAAGTGCCAAAGCAGTGATATGTGCCTGTGGTTTCCAAACCCACCTTTTTATCATCAAAATCAATATTCGCAAGCACGCTAAAGCTAATACCTTGCGAAGAAATATTAGAAGAATAAATATTCTCTGTGTAATAGCCTCTTCCACTGCCATAAAACAGAGCTTTGCCAATTTTATTGAGCAAATCATCATCAGCAGTTTTGAAGCCAGCAACCATATAGCCATCATAGTAAATGTCACTATCTGTTAGGACGCCAACTTTCTGGCTATCATCACCGATATCCCAGTGAATATGAACCATATATTGTGATATGAAATTCCAAATGCGACTACTACTAAGATGCCTGTTCTCAAAGTTTCTACTTACCGATATTCCGATGCTACCATCGTCAGGGTCAGAAAGTTCTTGATAAAAGCTGATGCTAGTGCTGGTAGTGGGGTCATCAGCCACGTAAGTTTTGTCATCAACATAAAGGGTTGTACTAGCGATTCTGCCATTTTTATTAAAACCAAGTGATATAACAGGATTATTGATTCTGGAAACAGTAAAATCATTGTCTACTCTATCAAGTGTTGCGACTTTATTAGGCCGACTATAATATAAGTTGATATTATCTTGCACTGCTGTGCCTGATAGCGTAAGCGTTTCATTGTCATCACTATCAGCCTCATCTGTGCTGGTGGCGATTGCTACAAATGAATTAAAATCAGCATTATCAACAGCGGGTGCTTCGGTTGTTGTAATATCACCAATCTCTGTATCTGTGCTACTCTCATCGGTATCATGGACAGTAATATCGGCAGCGCAAGCTGTTAGCAACATGCTCAACACTATAAAATAAACATTGTTTTTCATTTTAATGATAAATTTCCTAAATATAAGTGGGTAATACATGCTTGCAATAACAGAAATATAAGGCGATTGTCAAGTTATAACATAGCAAAGGAACGCTCATATTGCGTATAGCGGTGGGGGTGCGGGGGTGTCTTCGCGATTAGCGAAGTCGCAAAACCCCCGCTTATTATAGCGGTGGGGGGTGAGGTTTGCCCGCCCCATTTAATATTATTGGGGTAACAAGGGCAGGGGTGTCTTCGCGATTAGCGAAGTCGCAAAACCCCCGCTTATTATAGCGGTGGGGGTGAGGTTTGCCCGCCATTGGTAACAAGGGCAGGGGTGTCTTCGCGATTAGCGAAGTCGCAAAACCCCCGCTTATTAAAAGCCCATATATAAAAAATCTTATATCAAAACTTGCATTTTTTGTAAAATATACTATAATATTTTATAAGAGAGATTTTTTTGATTGCTTTAGAGAAAAAAACAAGATAAATATATCAGTAATGCCTTATATATAGGCAGGTTTGGACTATTTTATCGTTACTTTTTTTGAGTGATTGCTGTTAGCGGAGTAATTAATGATACGTATAAATGCTATGAGTGATTCTTTGTTTTTGATATTATATCGTGGAAAACTGGCTGAATTTAAATTTCAGGCGCGGTTTGTGTGTGTATTAAGCAAATTTTCACTTATTTTTGCAGGCATTGCTTATGTTAGCTTGATGAATGTTGCCTATGCACAGCAGAATCAGTCTAATAATTTTGCTCAAAGTTTTTTTGGTGGTTCGCTTAACACATTGCAAAGTCAAATGTCCAGATGTAATACTGCGCTGAATGAAGGGCATACTGACGGCAGAGATTGTATCATGCAAGGTGTTGAGGAAGAAATAGGCAATCGCGCACTCAATTACGCATTTAACACAAGTGAAGATCTTGGTAAAAATATCTTTGGTGAACATTTTCAAATCAGCAACCGCTTGCGCTACAGTGCCGTTGAAGGGGTAGGTGTGCAAGGCAATCTTGATACTGTCGTGCCACTCATTAATACCCAGATGCAGGCGAATGTTACAGCAGACCGTGATTCTTCTAGCCGTAATCAAGCATTAAAGCGCGCACGGCAATCGGCGCCCACCAAATATAATTTATTCTTACAGCAGGGCGTTACCAGATGGCAAGATGCACAAGGCATGCAACGTAACGATATGCGCTGGGGCTTGGTGTATCGCTTTAATTTAACGCCAGTTGCGGGCGAGAATATTCTTGGTTTTGCTACTTTCATTCAACAAAATGCTGAGCGCGGACATAGCCGTGTGGTATCACGCTATGATTATTCTGGTAAATGGGGCACAAGTTGGGTAAATTATTATAGCCCAACCACTGGTTGGCGTGATGGGCGTGAGGGGCATGAAGAACGTGCAATTGGCGGTTCGGAAGTTGGACATAAATTCAATATTACCAATAATTTGACGGCTGATATTTCTGCTAGTCAGTGGGAAACAACTGATGCAGATGCGCCTGTGGCATTTGAAAAACAAACCTCGGTGGGATTGCAGTGGCGACCACATGAATGGATGAGTTTTTCGCATCGTTACGGCAATAGCAATACCAATGTTGAGCCGATTTTAAATTATGAATTTACGCTTAACATGCCGTTAGGGCGCGATAGAAGCAGTGCCGTGCCACGCTGGAAAGGGCTAGGTGTTGCGGGTGAAAATCAGGCTGCTGACCCGAATATCATATGGCGACCAGTCGATAATTTGCGTGAAATTAAATATGTTGAGCGTGAAAAACAGGTGGAAAGAGTAGAAGATGCTATCATAGAATTCATGTTTGATAGTGTAGAATCAGGCGATTCTATCCCCGTAAAAGTTACCTTGCCGAATCCTGCAACTGAAGATACCACAATCTATGTGCGGTTAGAACCCGGTGATAGGGGCGTGCCTGCGGTGGCGGGTGAAGATTATATTGACGAGACTGTGGAAATGCGAGTGGTACGTGGGCAAACCAGTGCCGAAGTGCAATTGCAGATTTTGCGTAATGATGATATGACTGAGACACGCACCATTAAGGTGATTGTTGAGAGATTGCTTTAACCGCATCTGAATACGGGCACAAATGCCCGCCTCATCAAAAATCAAACCTGAAACAATTAAACCTAAAAAAATTAAATTTGTGCTATTTTTTCTAGCAAAGTATCATCTATAGCGATGCCATTTTTTGTGGCATCATTGCGTTTTTCAAGCCTGCGTCCACCGGGCAAGCGCGCATTTTCCTGTTCGGTAATGGCATTGCATAATCTTTCTAATTGCGTGTAGAATGATTCGGCGGCAATATCAATCGCGATAAAACATTGCCCTGTTTTGGGTGGTCCGCCTGCAGTGCCACCAAATGGGCTTGCTTCTAACCCTAGCATTGCGCCCGATAATGTGGCGGCTAAAATTTCTACCATCAGCCCACCAGAAAATCCTTTATAGCCACCATTTGGCACCATGCTTCCCTTTAAAGCGATGTTAGGATCGGTGGTGGGGTTGCCATCACTATCTAATGCCCATCCTTCGGGTATCGGCTTTTCAGCGCGCTGATGCATGATGATTTCACTTTTTGCCACCACACTGGCGGATTGGTCCATCACGAAACTTGCCTCTGCGTTCTGATTCGGCACAGCCAGCGCAAACGGGTTGGTGCCAATCACTGGCTTGATACCGCCAACGGGCGCAATCGATGCGGGTGCATTGGTAAAGCCTAGCGCAACAACGCCATTCATTGCCAATTCTTCCACATGATAGCCTAACACACCGCAATTATAAGAATTATTGATGTTCAAAATCGCAACACCATTTTGTTTAGTCGCATCAATCAATGGCGTGAAGCCCTGTTGAATCGCAAGATGCGCGAAACCGCTTTTGGCATCAACATGCACCGAAGCGGGTTTGGGTTGCGTAACGATGGGCTCGGCATCGCCAATCACTTTGCCACATTGCAAATGCAAACAATAGATAGGCACATAAACCAGCCCATGACTTTTGATGCCATCGCGTTCTGCCGCCATCACCGCTTTGGCAAGCGCGCTTGCTTGGGGCAAAGACGCGCCCGCTTTGGTTAATGCGCCTAAAGCCAGTTTTTCAATATCGTTTAATGTTAGTAAAGCCATGTGCTTTTCTCCTTATATATTGTTCAATCATTATCAATTTTGCCAGCCCCCGCACCGCTCGCCCGCGAGGCTTCGGAAGAAGGCACTAAAGTTTTGCGGTAAAAGCTTACCAATATCTGCCATGCTTCATCATCGATTGCAATATTATTTTGATATAAATTTTGCATGGCGGTTGCTAGGTTAATCACCTGTGAATTATTCACAAGCGAATCATCAAGAGTTTTTTCAGCAATCAACGCGCAAGCGACTGTCTGTTGGCTATCATATTTGGTGATATCAAAAGAAAGTCTTACTGTGCCATCTTGATATTGCACATAATATTCCTTATCGGGCGTCTGCCAATGCAATGTAACAGGCGGTGCATTTTTGCGGGCTTTTTTATGCGCCTTTAATGCCAAAGCAATCGCGCATGCTACCAATATTGGCGCGTTACAATCAAAATTTAATTGTTCATAAGGGGCAATCAGCAAGCGGTCATTCAAAGCAAGCATTTGATGGAATGTTGCATTCTCGCTTTTATTATCGGCAAAATCTTGCAATGCTGGCACTAATAATTGCGCGGCATCCCCGCCTAGCACCGCGCCATATAGCCCTGCTTGTGCGATGATTTCAGCCGCACCATAAGGCAATCCTGCGCCCACACAGGCGCGTGTTGCGTAAAAATGCCATTCATTTTTAGAGGTTAACATCGCAAGTCGGATATAACGAATCTTACGATAATTCCTATGATAATTTTTGCGGAAAAAACCATAATTCATCACTATCGGTATGGAGTTTATCAGGATGCGGCGCACCTTGAAACAGATTCACCCGCGTCCATAAATGCGATTTAGGGTCAAATTTTGATACGCCAAAAAATGATAGCTTAAAGCGCAATAAATCAATCGGGCGCATCTCTGCTTTCAGTAAATTATCGCGAATTTCGCCATAGCAATAATGTGCGGTTAATTGCGCGCGCCATGCGGGTTTTCGGCATTCAGGATGTTGCAGCAATAATTCGGCAAGTAAAGCGCGTGGGTTATAGGTGGCGCATTTTTGGTAAAGAAGTGCAATATCACGCGCAGCACCCAATGGCATTTCTAAATCGCCACCATCTTCCGTGTAGCGATTGCCCAAACGTGGTTCCATCTTATCTTCAGAATAATACCAGAAAGTTTGGTCGTTTTTCGGTTGTTGCCAATCAATCAATCTGTAACGCCCAACCATAATGTGTCTCTAGCAATGTTTGTAATTCGGCAATAGTCATGGCGGGGTTCAGGGTAAATGCCTCGTCAGCACTCATCATATCGCCCAATTCATCTATCGCTTCGCCTTGTGCTTCAATCAGTAAAGATACCATCAATTCCTGCATTTCTAGCGAATATTGTTGCGATGCTTGATAAATTGCATGATAGGGATAGGGTTCATCAAGCGGTAAATTATCCTTAAATTTTGCCAATTCATCATTTAAAATCAAGATGCGTTGTGACTGCATCTCATCATCAACCTGCCAGCCTAACAAATAGTGATGGGCGCGGTGATAGAGTGCGCGAAATGTTTGTTGCTTGTCTTTACCAATAGCATCAACCAAAAATGCCGTGCCCAATGCTTGTTCACGCGCCAACACCCAATGGTGAATTAGCACAGGGTGGTTGACCATAAAGGGCGCCATGCCCAAACCAGTCGCATTGCCGATACCTAAATATTGCGCGATTTTTTCATCAAGCATGGCTGGTTGTGTGTTTTGTTGCTTGGCACGTTGGGCGGCAAT
This sequence comes from Alphaproteobacteria bacterium, assembly GCA_022599575.1. Taxonomy (GTDB): domain Bacteria; phylum Pseudomonadota; class Alphaproteobacteria; order JABAAW01; family JAHZMA01; genus JAHZMA01. The sequence continues at coordinate 10,038 of JAHZMA010000120.1, forward strand.
ATGGTTGAGCCAATCAATGGTGAATTGCCGAAACAGATAAACGCTGAGCATCTCGGCTTGAAACGGGATATGAAAGGGTGCGCGTTTGCAATATTTTTCGCGATTCGCACAGCCAAATTTACCACTGCCATAAACCGCAGTTGTTCGCATGAGATAGCCAATTTGCTGAATCATCTCTGTATCGGGTTGCATGCCTTTGGCTAGATTTTCCACCGCATGTTCAAATAATCTCATGCTTTTATTAGCGCGCGCTAGCACCATTTCATTTGGGGTGCAACGCCCTTTTTCTTGCTTTGGCACATTATCACGCAGGCGATTCAGTGCCGCTTCATCAGGCACACCATCATACAGGCAAAAACAGGCATCCCATTGTTCGGCAATCACGCGGTCAGAACGGGCATCATCTGGAATGGGTTGCGTGAAAATTACCACCGAATAAATATCACCGTTAATATCGGCCTGATACACTGCTGTGCCATAGCCATCATCGTCCCAATCAGCAAGCGGTTTGCTAAAACGCCAATTGCCTTGCTTGGCATGACGTAATAATTGCCGAATAAAGCTTAAACGGTGCTGAAAAGATGACCCCATACGGTCAAGCTGCATAATATCATCTGGCAAGCGCAATAAATTGCGCGGTGAGATAGTATCTGCGCTATTATCTGTTTGGGGGTTATTCATGTCAACTCTCTTTGCCAACAAAAGACTCACGGAAAAATTTCAGCCAATTCTTGCCCGCAATTAAAGCAATATCGTCATCATTAAAGCCTATTTGTTTTAGCCCCGCTAAAATATTGGCAAAGCCAGTGCTATTTTCAAACCATTCGGGTTGCTTCGGAAACCCTGCATTATCTTTTGAACCTTCGCCATAATCCATGGCCTTCGTCCATCTGCCGTTACGCATCCATTCAACCACAGAATCGGGCTGTTCCAAACATAAATCACTGCCAAACCCGATTTGCGTTACCCCCATTATTTCGGCTGTGCGCGCTATCATCTCGCAAAAACTCTGCACCGAACATTGCGATTTATCTTTCAGATGATGCGGATAGATAGAAAAGCCTAACATACCGCCACTTTGTGCCAATGCCCGCAACACATTATCGGGCTTGTTACGTAATGCCTCATGCCATGAATGCGGATTGGCATGGGTGATGGCAATCGGGCGAGTGGAAAGCTCAATCGCTTGCAAGGTGGAATGATTTGCAGAATGGCTCATATCAATCACCATGCCGACACGGTTCATTTCTTTAATCACTTCGCGCCCCATCCGCGTGATGCCTGTATCTACTGCCTCGTAACAACCAGTGGCAAGCAGGCTTTGATTATTGTAGCTTAATTGCATAAAGCGCACACCCAGCTGATGGAAGATTTCTACCAGCCGCACATCATCTTCAATCGGAGAGCAATTCTGAAAGCCGTAAAACACTGCCACGCGATTTTCGGCTTTGGCGCGTTCTATATCGGCAGCATATTTGCCATGAAAAATCAGGTCGCTATTATCGGCAAAATAATCGTTCCATTTTGTGATATTCCGCACTGTTTCAATGAAATTTTCGTGATAGCATATGGTAACATGCAAGCCACTGACACCCGCATCGCGGATTTGTTGAAAGATTGGGCGTGACCAGTTACTATATTGCAGACAATCAATTAACAAATGAGACATTTTACGGTTTTCCAGCACTGACATAACAAGTTTTCACTTGCGTATAAAACTCTACTGCATATTGCCCTTGTTCGCGTGAACCGAAGCTAGATTTTTTTCTACCACCAAATGGCACATGGTAATCAGTGCCAGCAGTTGGCAGATTCACCATCACACAGCCCGATTGCGCTTTGCGCTTAAAATCGCTGGCGCGCGCTAATGATTGCGTGATAATGCCTGCGGTTAGCCCATAATCAGTGTCATTGACCATAGCCAGCCCCTCATCATAAGATGATATTTTCTGCACGCACGCCACAGGCCCGAACATTTCTTCGCGGTTGACGCGCATTTTATTGTTGCTATTGGTGAATAAGGTTGGGTTAAGGTAATAGCCTTTTTTATCAGTTTGTGGGGCATCGCCACCAATCACCAATTCGCAACCCTCTTGCTTGGCAAGCGCGATATAATCATTGACAATTTTATATTGTTGCGCGCCCGCTAATGGCCCTATCTGCACACCCTCAGTAAGCGCATTGCCGACTTTTAGCTTTTGCATGGCTTCAATCATTTTATCAACAAATTCATCATGCAATTTTTCATGCACAATCAGGCGTGATGATGCGGTGCATTTCTGCCCCGAACCAAAATATGCGCCATTGACCGCACAGGCAACAGCCAAATCAATATCGGCATCATCCATCACCAATAATGCGTTTTTTGAGCCTAATTCTAATTGCGTTTTGCTGAAATTACCAGCAGCTGCTTGCGCCACGCCTTTGCCGACTTCGTAAGAACCCGTAAAGCTAACTGCTTGAATCGCAGGCGATTCCGCCAATGCTTGCCCGATAGTTTTACCAGCCCCCATCACCAAATTGAACAAGCCTTTTGGAATATCTTGCTTGGCGATAATATCGGTGAGCAAACACGCGCTGGCGGGGGTAAAATTAGCAGGCTTCCATAACACTGCATTGCCAAAAGCAAGGGCGGGTGCTATTTTCCAACTGGCAGTGGCAATTGGAAAATTCCATGGCGAGATAACCGCCACCGTCCCCATAGGCTCGCGTCTGATATCCACATCAATGTTAGGGCGGGTAGAATCGGCATTCTGCCCGATTTGCCGTAACACTTCAGCGGCATAATAGGTAAAAAACTGCCCAGCGCGATAAGTCTCGCCCGCACCTTCGGCAAGCGGTTTACCCTCTTCACGCGATAGCATCTGCCCGATTTCTTTGCTACGACTCATCAATTCATTGCCAATATTATTCAGCACAGTTTGCTTGGCTTCAAGCCCAACATCTTGCCATTCTTTTTGCGCGGTTTGCGCGGCATTTAGCGCATCATCAAGGGCTGATTTATCGGCTTGGGCGTAATCGCCAATGATGTCGTCGGTATCAGATGGGTTGATATTTTGGTTGCCACCATTGCCAACCCACCCGCCAGCAATATAGTTTTTAAGTAATGAGCTCATGAATATTTTCCTATCATATATGCGTGTAATAATCTGCATCATTCTATAGCATCATTCTATGATGATGCAAGTTTTATCCGCTTGAAACATTAATTTATTGAATCATTGCTTATTGCATCATTGCTTGTTTAATGCTAATAAATGGGCATGAGCTATCAGATTGCCGCATTCTATCATTTTGCTGACTTCCCTGATTATAAGGATTGGCAGGCGAAACTATATGCGGTGATGAAACCGCACAACATGATGCGTGGCACAATATTATTGGCAGATGAAGGCATTAATGGCACAGTGTGTGGCGATAAGAAAGCCGTGCAAATCTTGCTTAATTTCATCAGGCAAGATGAGAGATTTAGGGCGCTAGCAGTGAAATATAGCGAATCCGAAAATCACTCTTTTTCGCGCTTAAAAGTAAGGTTAAAGAAAGAAATCGTCTCGCTGGGGCAAGATGGCGTAAACCCCGCCCGCGATACTGGTATGCATGTTGCGCCCGAAAAATGGAACGCGCTGATTAGCCGTGATGATGTGTTGGTGATTGATACGCGCAATATATATGAGGTGGAAATCGGCACATTCAGCAATGCCACTCATCCGCAAACCACCAATTTTAGGCAATTCCCCGATTATGTGCAACAAGCCTTAAGCGATGATGATAAAAACCGCCCGATTGCGATGTTCTGCACGGGGGGCATCAGATGCGAAAAGGCAAGTGCCTATATGAAGCAACAAGGTTTTCAGGAAGTCTATCAGCTAGATGGTGGCATTTTGCAATATTTGGAGAATGTGCCGAAAGAAGAATCACTGTGGCAGGGCGAATGTTTTGTGTTTGACCAGCGCGTTACTGTTGACCATGATTTGCAAGAGGGCAATCATTTGCAATGCTATGCCTGCCGTATGCCGCTAAAGCCCGATGAGGCGGAGCACCCGCATTATCAAAAAGGACTATCATGCCATCATTGCTATGGCACGAAATCAGAGAAAAAACAGCAGGGCTTGCTGATGCGCGAAAAGCAGATTGCACTGGCGAGGGAACGGGTTTCGCGGCTTTAATATTAATATTGCGTCATCTTGACATGCACCCTCTTGCTTTATACAAGAATTAGCAAAGTCGCAAAGCCCCCGCATATTAATGCAAAAAAGGCACGGATATTATATCCGTGCCTTTTCTTTATTCCGCCTTTCCTGCTTTAACCTTTACTGTTGAATGCAGCGGTGGGGGTGCGGGGGCGTCCTTGCGGTTAGCAAGGTCGCAAAGCCCCCGCATATATTAATACTCACAAGAATTATTGCGACTATCACGCTTACAAGTACCAAACGCACCAACAAATTTTTGGTCTTTACTGGTTTGATGTTGTAATATAAATGAGCCACCGATTTCTGATGCGGCCGCATCGCCTGTGCCATAGAAACGGGCATTAAGATTGCCTCTTGCGCCGTTATCTGCCGTAATAACACTGCTAAGATCATTGGTGTTTTCATCATATTTGAAGGTTGGTGTTTCAAAATGCCAATCAGCATAGCTAGTAGCATCAATATGTGCGGTTGTAAATTTCGCGGTGTGTTCAGCAAAATCAATATTAGCGATTACCGAAAATTTTACATATTGTTCTTGACTGCCCGCTGCATAGATACGCCCATTACCACCACCAACAAAAGTGACATTGCCTGCATCGGTAGGAATATCAGCGATAGCTGTTTCCATGCCAGACATGCTATAGCTCCAGCCAGCGCCTAGAGTCCACTTCACCATCATCAAATATTTGGGGTTAAAGCCATGATTAACGAGGGCATCACCACCAAAATCATCATTCAAAGCGGTTGTTATTAGCCTTACAAAGCCAGTTTTGCCAGTAATGCCGTGTAAACCGCCTCTTTTTGCGAGAGCCAGTTTGCTACCATAATATAATTTTTTGCTAACATAAGTGTTATCATCAACATATAAGGTTGATTTTGTAACAACTGGTGAAGCTTTGCCATCAACCGTTGCACGACCAAGATTGAATTTGATAACGGCATCTTCTATAGCAAACCCATCATTATCAGAATTATTACTCACAAAATAAGATGGTACGATAGGTAAGATAAATTGCGTATTGGCATCAGCGGTTAGATTATTATCCGCATCAGAATCACCAAGACTGGCTGATATTGTATTAAAGGCACCAGTAATGCTGTTATATGCCACACCATCACCATCGGTTGGGATTGTGCCCACCACAACCTCATCTGGCACTGTGCTTGTTGACCAAATCTCAAATGGGCTTAAGAATTGGTCGGTTGTGCTACCAAATGCACCGTAATAAGATGTATCACTATCGGCTAGCGCAAACGCACCACCAAATTCACGTGCTTCATCACCATAAAAACGGGCATTAAGCGTGCCTGTTAAACCACCTACAACAAGGTCAGTTTTGCTGATATTATTGTCGGTATAGGCGATTAAACCTGTGTTGAAATCAAGCTCAGTCAATGCTTCATTTTCGCAATCATCAGCTTTACAGCTGTTGCTGCTAACAATTGTTACATTGCTATTGGTAAAATCAACTGTGGCGGTTACATCAAAGGCAGTTTTATATTGCTCTGTGCTATCCTGATATACGCCTTTGCCCTTGCCTGTAAAGTCGTAAGCGCCATAAATGGTAGGCATATTCGCTGTTTCAATGCCAGTTAACATGATACCACCTCTATCATAGGTGTTATCACTCAGACCAAACAAATTATCTTGTGTTTTGCTAATATCCCAGCTAACAAATGCCATATAATCGGTAGCAAAGCCAAAAGCCGTATCACTTCTATCTATGGTAATTGTGTTATTTGTTACATTAACAACATTGTTGATAGCAGCGGTTGCCACACCATTAGCGTTGGTGAAAGAATCTGCTGTATAGGCAATATCATTTGCGCCATCATTAAGATAAAGCGTTGCAGCAGTGATGTCACCATCATTAAAGGTGATTGCTGCGGCAGAACCGTTAATATTAGCAACAGATGTTTCATTTTGCGTGCTATCTGCATATGTTGTCCAATCTTGATTGGTGTTAACGCGGCTATAGCTCACATGGTTTCTCACATTTTCAGATGTTAAGCCGTTTACGGTGAAAATTTTATCAACCCCATCGGCATCAGTGGCTGTGTCAGAAAACGCTTTATAAGCAACAGCCACACCATCGCCATCAACAATAGATGTTTCTGGTGCGTTGGTAACAGAATAGCTGTTATCAGCAATATAAGCGGTTAGCGCATAATCGCCATAAGCGATGCCATTACGCTGTGCACCAAATGCGCCATAATAATAGCTTTCACTATTGCTTAGGGCAAATGTGCCACCAAATTCGCGTGTTGCAGTGCCGTAAAAACGGGCATCAATGCGACCAGTCATTAATGATTCATCAGCATTATAGATTTCATGGCTGATGCTATTCACGGTTTCGTCATCTTCATTGACAAAGCTGATAGCATTTGCATTAAAATCATGTTGTTCGCTAACATCTGTTACGAGATCGCATTCAGCATTTTCGCATTTTAGGGTATCATGGAAATCAATATCAACCGATTTTGTATCAAAATTGACTCCTGCTGTTACGTCAAAGATAGTTTTATACTCTGTAACAGAGGCATCATCAGCTAATTCACCATATGCACCACTGCCTTTACCGCTAAAAGCAATCGTGCCACTATCAAGAATATCTGAATTGGCAGTTTCAATACCCGCAAGCATCATACCATCAATTGTATGTATGCTATCTTCGGTAAGCTCATCAGAAAACGTGCTTTTTTCCGAACCCCAGCTGATAGAAGTCATATAGTTCGACACAAAGCCAAAGAAGCCAGTGCCTCTTTCAACAGCAACTGATACGCCATCATCATTGGTTGCGCTGAAGCTATTGGTATCAGTGCTATCATTTGATAATGCAGTGTAGTTATTATCAACATAAGCTGTAACGCCTGTAATATAGCCAGAATCACCGAAAGTGATGCTAACATGAGGCGCATTGACTTGCGAGATTGTAACTTGCCTATCAATTTGCGTTTGTTGTTCATCGCTCCATTGTGCATCGGTATTGGTGCGCACATAATCGGAATTATCCAATTTATTCACTGCCAATCCTTGCAATGTTACGCTTCGGTCAACATTGTCGGTGGCGCTTGCACCTGAAATAGCAGTAAGCGAACCATAGGAAATTTCGTTATTATCACCGTCAAGATAGGTAGGGATATTAACAGATTTTTGTTCTGATGTTTCTAGCATATTAAGTGCGTTAAAAACAGTTACCTTGCTTGGCTCAAAAACAGCTAACATATCATCATCTGAATCATCAGCGTTGTTGTCTGTGTCGTCAAGACCAACGGCACCATCATCATTGTCGTTATCGCTATCCTCAACGTTAACCGCGCTGGTACCGCCACTAGCACCACCACCACAAGCTGTTAATGTAACAGCAAATGTTAGCAATGCTATGATTGAAATAAATAATTGTCTCATGACTATTCTCCTTAAAAAAAACAATTAAAATATAGTCTATCTTTATAAAAAATAAACTAGTTTTTAATATATAATTAATAATA